>JBJMIY010000137.1:0-4169 GCA_045806605.1 Rubrobacteraceae bacterium | reverse complement strand
TGGCCCAGGAACACAGAAGGCCGGTGAAGCGATCACGGCTTCACCGGCCCGTGCCACGACGTTACGCCGTGGCGTTCAAGTAACAGAGTGCCCTATGTCAAGCTACCCTGTCCATCGGTCCTTACCTCCTACTCGAAGGTCCGTTCCGACACCAAGAATTCTACCAAATGGCGTGGAGTTGTAATCGCGCGGGGAGGGGTTCACCCCACCCGCTTCACCTCCTGCTCCTCAGCCACTGTCGACACGTAGATCTTCCCTATGATCGACGCTCTCTCACGCCGACTCCGGCGTCCACTTCCCGAGGGAGTGAAATCAGGAGTCCTGAGTACTCGACCGGTGGGGAACCCCCGCAAGACGCGCGAGGGACACGACTATCTGCGCGAAGCCAGTGTCTTTTGGTATCGCCTCGTCGGCCCCCGCTGCTAGCGCCTCGGAGAGGTTCTCGCTGGCGCTCACCACAGCCACCGGCGTGCACGGGTTCTGAGCTTTGATCTCCCGCACGACGGTAGTCCCGTCACCGTCGGGCAACATCAGGTCGACCACCGCCAGGTCGTACGGGCCGCCCTGTGAGACGAGCCGCAGGCCCTCGGCGACCGAGGCGGCGCAGGAGCATCTCGGGGAACCGGCGAGGGTGGAGCGGAGCACGAGCTCCAGGGCATCGGCGAAGGATCTATGGTCGTCCACTATCAGGACGTGCGTCACGGCGTGCGATCCTCCCTCGCTTTCACTAATCCAGGGCGCATTCTACGCTAAATAGTACGCTGAGCGTCTTTGGGCGGATCACCAGCGCATTGCGTAGTAGCGGATCGCGAACCGCCACTGCACGCTCTAAGCGGCCTGTTCTCTGGCGAGCTTGCTCTGCTCGGAGATCAGGCGTCCCAGCCACGCGAGGCCGGCGTCGCGCCCGGCTTTGTCCCCTAGAGTGCGCTCGGCGTTGACGTACCAGTTGAGGGCCTCGCGGTGGTTGCCGAGGCGCCTGTTTAGCTCGCCTACGAGGTATGTGGTCACGGAGAGCTCGCGCCCGTAGAGCCCCTCCTCCCTGAGGGCGCGGATGAAGTATCGGAGAGCCCTGAGCTGGAAGGTGCTCTCGAAGGGGTGCTCGCGCTCCTTGCGGCAGACCCACGAGGCTCGGAGGCACAGATCACCGAGCTCGCGAAAGCGGAGACTCCGCTCCTGGCCGCAGACCTCGGCGGCGTGGAAGGCCAGCCACGGCGGGGGACTCGCGCGGAAGACCCTGAGGAGCCCGTCCTCCTGCAGGCGCTCCTCGATGTCGTAGCGCTCGTCGAAGGTCAGGTCGAGCTCGGAGAAGTCTTCGCTGGCTGCGAAGGAGCACACGGGGCACATGGTTATGGAGTCCCGGATCCGGCGCGACCCGTCGGACTGGCGCCCAGGGAACTTGGGGCAGAGATCCGCTTCCCTCCCGACCGTGACGTAACTCCCGACGTGCGGCGCCAGGAAGACGTGGCTACACAAGGGGCATCGGGTGCGGACGCTCCTAAGCTCCCCCACGGATGCCCTTCCCGCCGCGCGGGATGCCGAGAACGAGCGAGGATTCCCAGACAACCAAAGCGCTTTCGAGTTTACCACAGCGCCGCGCCCCCGCCGGTATAATGCCCGGCGGAGCTTCCCGGAAAGGCGGTCGTCCCTGCTATGGACCAGCGCAAGAGCGAGGCCGAGGTCGCCCTGGAGCTGATGAGGCTCGTCCTCGAGCAGGCCGGCAGCCGCAGGCTCTCCCCGACCCGCACCCTCGCGCTCTATCACCTCTGCAAGGAGGCCGTCGCCTACGACCCCAAGGGTTCGGTCTCCGCCGAATACCTCGAGGACAACCTCAAGAAGCTCCTCCAGTAGCGCCGGGAGGGCGCTCTCCGGCGCCAGCGGCCAGGTGCGTGGCCGTTGTGAACTCGCGCAACCACTCCAGTTCGAGGCTGGGATCTTCTTGCGAACGCACGGCGGACAACCTCTCCTTATGCGACAATATTCGCTACTTATAAGTTGCTATTGAACGGCGAATCGGTAGGGAGCCGGCCGCCCGGTGGGGGTCCACTGAGAAGGAGGTCTCGTGCGCGCAAGAACGGTTTTGGTCTCGTCGATCGTGGCGCTGGCGTTGCTGACGGTCGGTTGCGCGGGGGGTCAGACCGGGGGAAGTCAGGGCGGCGGTGGAGGAGGCGGCGGTGAGACCGAGGTACGCCCGGCGCTGAACCTCGACGTCGGCGGCCTCGGCGACCAGGGCTTCAACGACTCCGCCTACGCCGGGCTACAGCGGGCCAAGAAGGAGCTCAACGTGGACACCGAGTACCTCGAGTCCAGCGCCCCGACCGACTACGTGGACAACCTCACCCAGCTCGCCGACTCGGGGTACACCCCCGTCTTCGCCATCGGGTTCCTCATGACCGACGCTGTCAACGAGGTCTCCAAACAGTACCCCGACACCGACTTCGCCATCGTGGACTCTGTCGCACACGGGCCCAACGTGGCGAGCCTGATCTTCAGAGAGCAGGAGGGGAGCTATCTGGCGGGAATCGTAGCCGGGATGATGACCCAGCAGAAGACCGAGTACACCAACCCGGACGACAAGGTAGTCGGCTTCCTCGGCGGGCAGGAGTCCGACCTCATCGGCAGGTTCCAGGCCGGCTACGAGGCCGGAGTCAAGTCGGTGTGCCCCGACTGCAAGGTCCTGGTGCAGTACGCGGGATCTACGCCCGACGCTTTCAACGATCCGGCGCGCGGCAAGGAGATCAGCCTGCAGCAGATCAGCGAGGGCGCGGACATCATCTACCACGCCGCCGGCAACACGGGCGCAGGCCTCTTCGACGCGGCGAAGGAGGAGAAGATCTTCGCGATCGGCGTGGACCTTGACCAGGCCAAGCTCTTCCCCGATGCTCCCATCCTGACGTCCGTGATCAAGAGGGTGGACAACTCCGTCTTCCTGACCATCAAGGAAGCCAGCGAAGGCAAGTTCCCCGGCGGCGAGGTCGTCGAGTTCGGGCTCGACGACAAGGGCATCAGCCTGGCGCCGTTCGGCCGCTTCGACAAAGACGTCCCTCAGAAAGTCAAGGACGAGGTCGAGAAGGCGAAGCAGGGGATCATAGACGGCGACATCAAGGTCCCTAGCAGCCCGGAGTAGAGGGGACCCCGGGTGACCGAGAGGGAGGCAGGCGGGGGGACGGCCGGAGCGCAGGAGGAGGCCCCGGTCATCCTCGAGATGCGCGGCGTGACCAAGACCTTCGGACCGGTACGGGCCAACGACAACGTCTCCATCACGCTGCACCGCGGCGAGATACTCGGGCTGCTGGGCGAGAACGGCGCGGGGAAGTCCACCCTTATGAATATCCTCTACGGGCTCTACAGACCCGACTCGGGCTCGATCTTCATCGACGGCGAAGAGGTAGAGATCCACGACCCGAAGGACGCCGTATCTCGCGGCATCGGGATGGTCCACCAGCACTTCACCCTGATCCCACCCCTCACCGTGGCCGAGAACATAGTGCTCGGCGCCGAGCCCCGCAAGGGTGTCTCGCTGGATCTCGAAGGGGCGATAAAAGCCACCGAGGAGCTCTCGGAACGCTACGGGCTGCGGGTGGACCCGAGGGCGCGCGTCGCCGACCTGTCGGTGGGGGTCCAGCAGAGGGTCGAGATCCTCAAGACCCTCTACCGGGAGGCCCGCATCCTCGTCCTCGACGAGCCGACGGCCGTCCTCACCCCGCAGGAGACCGAGGACCTCTTCTCCGTGCTCAAGGAGCTCGTCGCCGACGGGCTCTCGATCATCCTGATCACCCACAAGCTCGGCGAGCTACTCGGCGTGAGCGATCAAATAACCATCATCCGCGACGGGCGCGTGGTGGCCACCGTGAGGACAGCCGAGACGGACGAGAGGGAGCTGGCGCGCCTGATGGTCGGGCGCGACGTGTTGTTGCGAATCGAGAAGTCCGAGACGAAGCCGGGTGAACCGCGCCTCGCCGCCGAGGATCTCGTCGTCCTCTCTAACGCCGGCGCCAGAGCGGTTGACGGGGTCAGCCTGGAGGTACGCAGCGGCGAGATCCTCGGCATAGCCGGCGTGGACGGCAACGGCCAGACGGAGCTCGCCGACGCCCTCGCAGGGGTCCGTCACGCCGAGAGCGGGCGCGTCTACCTCGATGGCGAGGACGTCACGGCTCTGGGGGCCGACCCCA
>JBJMIY010000136.1:0-3722 GCA_045806605.1 Rubrobacteraceae bacterium | reverse complement strand
TCGGCAAGGCCATAGACCACGAGGTCGAGGGGACCCACGCCCTGATCGGGGGCCGCTTCGCCAAGAAGTCGGGTGAGTCAGACGACGTGGTCCGCGCCATCAGCGCTCACCACCACGAGATCGAGATGGAGACCGTCGAGGACGTGCTGGTGGCCACCGCCGACGCCGTCTCGGCGGCCCGCCCAGGCGCCAGGCGCGAGACGACCGAGCTCTACCTGGAACGCCTCCGCTCGCTCGAGGACATAGCCCTCGGCCACCGCGGCGTGGACAAGGCTTACGCTATCCAGGCCGGGCGCGAGATCCGGGTGATGGTCCAGCCCTCCGAGGTGGATGACCGCATAGCGGCCAAGCTCGCCTACGATATCTCCAAGCAGATCGAGAGCGAGCTCGAGTACCCCGGCCAGATCAAAGTTACCGTTATCCGCGAGAGCCGCGTGAGCGAGGTAGCCCGCTAGAAGGGTGGAGGGTCCCTACCGCGACCTCGGCTCGGGCTTCGCCCGCCTCACCGGCCCGGAGGGCGCCCGCCGCAACCCCTCGCGCCTGCGCTACGTCGAGGACGCGCTCCTCGAGCTCCTCCGCAACGCCCGAGACGCCGGCGCCACGAGCATCTACGTCGCCTCGACCCTGAAATCCCGCCGCTACCGCACTCTCACAGTAATAGACGACGGAGGCGGCATCCCCGAAACCCACACGGCTCTGATCTTCGAGCCGGGCGTCACCTCCCGCCACCTCCATCCCGTCCCCGATCCATCAGGCGCCCCACACGGCGCCGGCCTCTCCCTCTATCACATCAAGAACGCCGCCATCGAAGCGCTCGTCACCTCCGCCTCCTCACCGACCGCCCTGAGATTCACCTTCGACACCCACACCCTCCCCGAACGCGCCCTCCAATCAGGCTCAAGGCCCTCGAGATCCAACCTCCAAGCCACCCTCGCCTCCTTCGCCCACAACTCTCGCCCCTCCCTCTACCACGGACCTCCCGCCCGTATCCTCGCTACCCTCTTAATGAACCGCATAATACACTCATGCGACACAGCGACGGAACTAAGGAGGAGGGCGGTGGAGCTGGGGCTCGAGTTATCGCTGCGCACCGTGCAGAGGGTATGGCGGGGGAAGGTGAGGCCTGTGGGAGCCGTATCTCCTGCCAGAGCGGGCGACGACACCGGCAGGAAGAAGCAGGACCGGCGGAGGATCGAAGATGGTCCGATCGAAGATGGTCCGGTACTTGTGGTGGGGGAGGAGGAAAGGGACGCCGTCGCGGATATACTTAGGCGAGCGGCGAGGGCGAGCTTCCTCGAGGTAGGGGAGCTCCAGCTCGAGAGCCGTCCCGGAGAGATCTCCGTGAGAGTCCGCGTCTACGAGCCGGAGGAAAACTATGAGTGACGCCACAGCGACGCCGCCGACCGCCACCCGGGTCACGATCTCGCGCAAGCCAGGCGCACGCGGTGCCAGGGCAGCGCCCTCCGGGTCCGAGGGGACGAGGACCGCCTGCATCCGAACCTTTGGCTGCCAGATGAACGTCCACGACTCGGACAGGATGCGGCGCATGATCCTGGACGCCGGCTACGCCGAGGTCCACTCCTACGAAGAGGCCGACCTCGTCATCCTCAACACATGCTACGTGCGCGAGACCGCCGTCGACCGAGTCCGCGGTCATCTCGGCGAGCTCAACCGCCTCAGGCGCGAGGGCCGCGTCAAGAAAGTGGCCCTCACCGGCTGCATCGGCGCTTCAGACGAATCCACCGCCCTCCAGCGCCAGTACAACATAGATCTCGTCCTGGGTACCCATAATACATATGAGCTTGCGGAGTTCATCGGCTTGCCGACGATGCGGGAGACATACACGCCGGATCTACCGGGGACGGAAGGCGAGCACAGCGCGTTCGTCACCATCATGACGGGGTGCAACTACCAGTGCAGCTACTGCATCGTGCCGTCGGTGAGGGGGCGGATGGTGTGTAGGCCGCTGGAGAACGTCGTCGCGGAGGTCGAGGGTCTCGTGGAGAGCGGGACCGGTTACGTCACCTTACTCGGGCAGACGGTGGATGCGTGGAGGCATGAGGGGAAGCGGTTCTGCGACCTGCTGGAGAGGGTCGCGGATGTGGCTCCGCGGGTATGGTTCACGACCAGCCACCCTTCCAACATGGAAGACCGGACGCTGCGTTTGATCGGGGAGAAGGCCACGATAGTCAAGAGGCTGCACTTGCCTGTGCAATCCGGCTCGGACCGGATGCTCAAGGTCATGCACCGGGGCTACAAAGCGGAGAGGTACAGGCGCAAGATCGAAGTGTTCAGGGAGGCCGTCCCGGATGGGACCCTTAGCACCGACATCATAGTCGGCCACCCGGGAGAGACCGAAGAGGACCACGAGCGGACGCTCGAGCTGGTCGAGGACTGCGCATTCGATTCAGCCTACATTTTCAAGTTCTCTCCGAGAAAGGGCACGGAGGCCGCAGAGCTTGGAGGAACGGTGCCGCCGGAGGTTGTGCAGCGGCGCTTCCTGGAGGTGCTAAGAGCGGTCGAGCAGAACGCATTCTCGCGCAACCAGCGCAAGGTGGGAAGCCTGGAAGATGTGTACATCCGGCACGGGAGCACCGAGGACGGCAAGGCCATAGGCGAGACCTGGAGCGGCCACGCGGTGCACGTGAGGACGGACAGAGAGCCCGGAGAGTACGTCAGAGCCAGAATAGAGTCTGCGGGGCCGCACGTCCTTTATGCCGGGGAGCCGGGGTAGCCTGACGGAGGAGCAAAATAAAAGGGCCCTGGTGGTCTGCGGGCCGACGGCGAGCGGGAAGAGCGAGGTCTCCGACGCCCTCGCCGATGCGCTCACCCGGGAGCACGGGGCGTTCGTTCCCACCCTCGTCGTCGACTCGATGCAGGTGTACCGCGAGATCCCTACGATAACCAACCAGGCGCGGCGCCGGCCCGCCGAGCTCGTCGGCATCGTCTCAGTCACGGAAGAATGGACCGTCGCCCGCCACAGGGCGCTTGCGGAGGAGATCATCGCGCAGAACACCACACCGTTCGTCCTGGACGCGGGGACCGGTATGTACCTGAACGCGATACTGCTCGACATTCCCCTCGCGCCGGAGGTGGAGCCTGACACGAGAAAGCTCGCCCGGAGCGTGAGTAGCGGCGCCACCAACCCGCGACGCGCGGCACGGGCCAGGGAGTTGGAGCTCGCCGGCGCCGCGCCACGACGTTCGATCTGGGACGGAGAACCCCGCTACGATACCTCCGTCATCTACCTGCGACCGGACAAAGACATACTCGACGCCTCGATCTCCAGGCGCACGGAGGAGATACTGCGCGGTGGTCTCGAAGAGGCGGCCACGCTGGCAGAGATGCAGAGCGCCGGCGCCAGGTTAAACGCCTCCGTCGCCGACTCTATCGGGGTGCGCGAGCTCACGGACTACTTCTCAGGACGTATCACCGCCGAGCAAGCTCGTTCCCTCATAAACACCCGCACTCGTCAACTGGCCCGGCGCCAGATGCGGTGGTTCGACAAGCTCGCCCGCACCCTCGAAGGCTGCGCTCCCGTGACTGTCCTCGAGCACCCAACACAAATGAATACTATGCATGGTAGAATATGGGCATGGATATGAGTGAAGACCGCGCGGTACTGGTAGGAGCGGGGGAGACCCGCCACGTGGAGGAGTTGGGACGTCTAGCGACGACGCTCGGCATGGAGGTCTGTGGTGTTCTCGAGCAGAACCGGAGAG
>JBJMIY010000135.1:0-2873 GCA_045806605.1 Rubrobacteraceae bacterium | reverse complement strand
GAGCTGGCGGTCATCATCGGACGCAGGGCGAAGAACGTCTCCGAGTCGGAGGCCCTCGACTACGTCTTCGGCTACACGACCGGCTCATCTACCGCCGCTCGGGTGGCTCGTGGAGGCGGGAGCGCCTGCAGCCGTGAAGGTTTGGCGGGAGCGTGGCTCTCTTGCTGATAAGATGCGTACCACCGGTCTTATCATGGGAGAGGAGATGCTTTGAAACTGGTAACGTATTCGACGGGTAGCGGAGCGCTGAAGGTGGGTTACATCGAGGATGGTGAGATCCGGCCGCTCGGGGACGGGAGCCTGCTGGAGTACATAGTGCACGGCCGCAGCCCGGAAAGGCGGCCTAGCGAAGCTGGCGAGACGGTCGCGCTCGAGGAGGCGAGCCTGCACCCTCCGATAGCGCGGCCGGAGAAGATCGTCGCGATCGGTCTCAACTACGAGGACCACGCCGCCGAGACGGGCGCGGAGATCCCTGACAAGCCCGTCGTGTTCACCAAGTACCCGAACACCATCATCGGGCCCGGTGCGCCGATACGCATACCCCCCATAACAGAGCAGGTGGACTACGAGGCGGAGCTGGCGGTCATCATCGGACGCAGGGCGAAGAACGTCTCCGAGTCGGAGGCCCTCGACTACGTCTTCGGCTACACGAACGCCAACGACGTCTCGGCGAGGGACCTGCAGTTCTCCGAGGGGGGTCAGTGGACGCGCAGCAAGTCCATAGACACCTTCCTGCCGCTGGGGCCGTACGTGGTGACGCGCGACGAGATCCCCGACCCGCAGGACCTGTTTATCCGGGCCATTCTCAACGGTGAGACCGTGCAGGACGGGACAACGTCGAGGATGATCTTCTCCGTCGCCGAGCTTATCTCGTTCCTGAGCCAGGGCATGACGCTCGAGCCGGGCGACGTGATCATCACGGGGACGCCGCCGGGGGTCGGTATGGCCCGCGACCCGCAGCTCTGGATGAAGCCCGGCGACGAGGTGAGCATCGAGATCGAGGGCCTCGGCACCCTCACCAACCCCGTCGAGGCGGGATAGCCGGAGGCAAGAGGGCGTAGTTCGAAGCGAATGGCGGGGTCCGGCAACATATCGTACCGGCCGGTGAGGGCTATCGGCTTGCTGCTCGTGCTCCAGGTGGCCTGCCTTGTCGCCCTCGGCGCCCACGAGGCCCTGCAGGTCGACTGGCGATGGGTCGGTACCGAGACAGCCCCTTCGCGGCACGTGATCGAAGCGCTTTCCCTGGCGCTCTTTATCCCGCCGGCGGTTATAACGCTGGTGTCGGCGCTCGGCTTCCTCCTCCTGCGGCGCAGGGGGTGGTTGCTGGCGGCGATCTCGCAGGGCCTTAGCCTTGGGGTCTGTCTGTGGCTCTACTCCCAGTTCCAGCCTTGGTATGTCTACCCTATCATGGCCTACTGCATCCTCATGATCCTTTACCTCAACTCCCAGGACGTGCGCGTGGTGTTCCACCCGCGCCGCGCCGCGGCGCGCCAGGAGCCTGGAGGCGCCGCGTGAGTGCCGACGCCGAAGCCCTGCTCCGGCGCTTCGAGCCCGTCGTCCGATCGACGAAGGGGGACAAGTTCTACCCGATGGACGTCGAGCCATACGTGCGGGCCTGTAGCCTGTGGGTACAGCGTCCCGGCGAGGAGGCCGTCTGCGTCGTGCCCCAGGGCAAGTTGGACCTCGACACGCTCGCCCAGCAGCCGCTCGACGAGGCGGGAGCTGTCCACTTCCTCATGTTCACCGACCCTCAAGACCTCGCCAGGCCGGGTTCCCGCGGTGGCCGGTTCCGGGTGTTCGGCCGGCGCGCCGCAAGGGGTTTCAGGGAGTCGCGCGAGGCCTTCAGGGCCGGGCGCGGCCGGCTGGCGCGGGTAGGGTACTTCTCCCGCTTCGTGGACGCCCTCTACTCGATCACGCTGCTTGCGAGGGGCCGGGTGCCGGGGGAGTCCGCGGCCGCTGCGTCGGTCTCCTACGAGCGCATCATGGAGGAGAACGAGCACTACCGCTACCACGGAAGGGTGGTCCGCCAGGACGGTTGGGTGGTCTTGCAGTACTGGCTCTTCTACCCCTTCAACGACTGGAGGAGCGGCTTCTTCGGCGCCAACGACCACGAGGCCGACTGGGAGAAGATCTTCGTCTACCTCTCCGAGTCCGAGACGACTGGCGAGGTCAAGCCGGAGTGGGTCGCCTACGCCGCCCACAACTACACGGGGGACAACCTCAGGCGCCGCTGGGACGACCCCGAGATCGAGAAGGTCGGCGAGCACCCGGTGATCTTCGTCGGCGCCGGCTCCCACGCCAGCTACTACGCCCCGGGCGAGTACCTGACCGAGCTCAACATACCCTTGCCTTCGCCTCTGGCCAGGACGGCTTCCGCCGTGCGTGGCTTCTGGAAGGAGAAGCTCGGCCAGTACATGGGGGGAGACGACGAGGAGGGAGGCGGCTACCTCCACATCCCATTCGTCGACTACGCCAGGGGGGATGGGATGTCCATCGGGGCGGGCGGCGAGGAGACGTGGGACCCGCCACGCCTGATGCTCGACCCGCCCCCGAAGTGGGTCTCGGGCTACAGGGGGATGTGGGGGCTCTACACCCGCGACCCCTTCGAAGGCGAGGACGCACCCGCGGGTCCCATGTACAACCGGGACAAGAGCGTCAACCGGGCGTGGTACGACCCTGTGGGGTGGGCCGGGCTGGACAAAGTGCCTCCCCCGGACGAGGCGCTCGATGTAGTGCTCGGCCGGCGCGCCAATCTGGAGGCGCGGTGCGCGGCTCTACGGACCGAGATCGACGAGAAGAGCCGCCGGCTGAAGGAGTTGGGCGTGGAGATCTCGGCCCTGCGCGACAGGTCCCACCTGGACGAGCCCTTCGAG
>JBJMIY010000134.1:0-2745 GCA_045806605.1 Rubrobacteraceae bacterium | reverse complement strand
CGCACCGCTCGGACGGCAGCCCTGACCCTCGCTGTGTTCCCCACGAGCTTCTTCTTCAACGCGGTATACACAGAGAGCCTTTTCCTGGCGCTCTCTGCTGGCTCTATCTGGGCTTTGCGGGTAAGGAGGGATCTATTGCTGGCGTGTGCTTTAGCTGCGTTTGCTACGGCCACGCGCAACGTCGGCGTGTTCCTGCTTGTACCGCTGGCCTACGAGTGGCTCAGGAACGCGAGGGAGTACCGGTGGCGGGTGGTCTACCTCGCCCTTGCGCCCTCGGGTCTCCTGGCGTACGCGGCGTACCTGTGGTGGCGCTTCGGAGATCCCTTCCTGTTCTACACCGAGCAGAGCCACTGGGGCCGGGAAGCAACAGGCCCACTGGACTCGCTCCTGAGTGCCCTCTCGCGGGGCGGGGAGAGCCTCGGACTGCTCTTCTCCCCGCGCCTCTGGGCCGACCCTTCCCCCGGGCGCGTCGCGGATGCGCTGGGAGCTGCTATCAACGCCTACAACTTGGTCTTCCTGGGCCTCGCCCTGGCGCTGCTCGTCGCCGGCCTGCGGGTGATGCCCCCCGACTTCAGCGCCTACGCCTTCCTGCTCATCCTGCCTCCCACCCTCTTCGGGGCGGCGCAGATCCCGCTGATGGGGCTGCCGCGCTACGTGCTCGTGGCCTTCCCTCTGGTCATCGTGCTCGGCGTGCTGCTAGAAGGGCGCCGGCTCCTCGGACTCTGGCTGACCCTGAGCGCCGTCTTCTCCCTCCTCCTCTGCGCCCTTTTCGTCACCTGGAGATTCGTGGCGTAGCAGGGGCGGTTCGCGAACCGCCGTTACACTAAGCACCCGTACGCAATCTCGCTACGCTCCGGTGGCTCGACCATGTATTGGGGGTCTCGCAGCGAAGCGACGCCCCCGGAAGGGAGCGCCGCCACAATAGACCTATACCTGATGCCTACGGCTTGAAACCTACAACGCGGACGGCTCTGCGGGTGCCTTGGTGACGCGCTCCTTCGAGCGTCCCGTGCGCCAGTCTACGCTCGGCATGACGTGGTCGGTGTCCACGCGGTCGCGGTACTCGATGGCGATGTTCAGTAGCGAGTCGAGGAGGCTGTCGCCCAGGTAGTGGGGCTCGAGGCCGAGGTCGAGCAGGCCAGTGTGCGTAGCATTGTAGTAATGGTCGTACTTCTCGACGCGCGGGTTCTCGATGTTCTCTATCCTGGCAGAGATGCCGAGCTTGGAGGCGCTCTCGACGACCATCTCGGCGAGCTCCCTGACCGAGAACTCCTCGGTGAACTGGTTGAAGATCCGCATCTCGCCGCGCTCGGCGGGGTTATCGACGGCGAGCTCGATGCAACGCACCGTGTCTCGAATGTCCAGGTAGCCCCTTGTCTGGGAGCCGTTGCCGTAGACCGTGAGCGGGTGATCGATCGCAGCCTGCACGCAGAAGCGGTTCAGGACGGTCCCGAAGACCTCCTCGTAATCGAAGCGATTCATCAGGCGCAGATCGCGCTCGGTCTGCGGCGTGACCGTGCCGTAGACTACACCCTGGTTCAGATCGGTGGCCCTAAGGCCCCATATCTTGCAGGCGAAGTGAATGTTGTGCGAGTCGTGGACCTTCGAGAGGTGGTACCAGCTACCGGGCTGCTTTGGGAAAGGCAGAACGTCCTTGCGGCCGTTGTGCTCGATCTCGATGTAGCCCTCTTCGATGTCGATGTTGGGCTGCCCGTACTCACCCATCGTCCCGAGCTTGACGAGGTGGCAATCCGGCACGTACTCGTTAATCGCGAAGAGCACGTTGAGGTTGCCGATCACGTTGTTGTGCTGCGTGTAGACGGCGTGACGCCGGTCTATCATCGAGTAGGGCGCCGCCCGCTGCTCGGCGAAGTGTACGACCGCGTCCGGCTGGTGGCGCGTGAAGATCTCCGAGACGAACTCCCAGTCCAGCAGGTCGCCATACTCCAACCCGATCGTCTGGCCGCTGACCTCCCGCCACGCGTTCACACGCCCCTTGGGGTCGGCTATCGGCGTGAGGCTCTCTGCAGCCAGCTCGTGGTCTATCGTCCTGCGGACGAAGTTGTCCACGATCACGACCTCGTGACCCGCGTCAGAGAGATGCAGGGAGGTCGGCCAGCCACAGTAGCCGTCGCCCCCCAGAACCAACACCTTCATCGCTCGCGCCTCCTTCTCGATACCGCCTGGTTTCTCATCAAAACTACACCAAACTTAAACCGGCATGCTGGCCGACGATTGTAGCAGAGAAGCTGTGGAATGATTATCCAACGCTACAAGCGGCGCTACAAGCGGCGGGCCGATCCGCGATCATACACCGAACAGAGCAAGGTGATCTCGAGCGATGCTCTCCCAGGAGAACAGCCTCGCGGCCCTTTCCCGCCCGTCCTGGCCCATGCGGGCCGTCAGCTTCGGGTCCCCGACCACCCGCAGCAGCGCCTTGGCCAGAGCAGCCGGGGGAAACGAGAAGACCCGTCCTGCCGTGCTCGACGGCGTCGGGCTCGGGGCGGCCCAGGTTGTCGTGGAGGTGGATGTGGCGGACGAGGGGGCGACGGCGGCGCACTCCTCCAGGTAGTCGCAGTCGAAGACGCTGGCCGCAACGGCGGCGTGGCCGACGTCCAGGCAGACACCGACCGCGGGGTGGTCGACCGCGGTCACCTGTCCGGCCAGATCCGAGGTAGCGCAGGTCTTCGGCGAGTACGTGTTCCCCCGCAAGGTGGCCGCCGAACAGGTTGATCCCAACGCTCT
>JBJMIY010000133.1:0-3862 GCA_045806605.1 Rubrobacteraceae bacterium | reverse complement strand
TTTCGACCGGTGAGCCTGGCGACGGCCTCGCGCGCTTCCTGCAAATGGAATTCTTCCCCGTACAACGCGCCCTCGCGGCGCGGCGGCTCCATCCAGACGACGTCGCCGGTCAGGGAGCCGACGTAGACGGGGTCGAAGCCTGAGTCGTCTATGAGACCGGCGACCACAGTGTTGGCACCTTCGTCGTCGCCGGCGTAGAACATGACCACGCGGTCAGGTCCCGTCCTTCCGGCGGCTTCCGCCTGGAAGCCAGCGGTCATGGTGTTGTACGCCTTGACGAGCCTGGCGTCCTCTGCGCGGCGCGCATTGTACGCGGCGGCGCTCAGGCCATCCGGCAGTCGGAGGACGCCAAAGTTCCCGTTTTCGTTCCTTCCGAACTGATTGGTGGTGTCGATAAGGACCTTGCCGTCTAACGGGCCCGCGACCTCAAGCGCCTCGTCCACCAGGGCCCACGGGACCGAGAGCATGACGACCTCGCCGAACCGGGCCGCCTCGACCGGGGTGCCGGCAACGCCGCCCACCTCCTTCGCCAGCGCCTCCAGCTTCGCGCGATCCCGGGAGAAGCTGAATAGAACCTCGTGTCCCGCACGGCTGAAGAGCTTTCCTGCATTGCCCCCGATCCTACCAGCCCCAATGACCCCTACCCTCACCTCAACCCCTCCTTACGACAAAACCCCTCGAAACCAACACCCCGAAGCCATGGTTCGTACCCCACGCCCAACCGTACCTTTCCATCTAACGTCCTTTTTAATACTATACAGAATTGTCAAGTATATTATCGAAACGGAACGGTGTAAACTCGGGGTTCAGCCGGAGGAGTTCTAATCTTGTGAACGGATGAAGCGGAAGAAGGGGCGTGGGCGGCCTCGTTCGCCGGAAGTAGACGGGAGCATTTTGCGTGCTGCGATGAGGGTCATGGCGCGGAGCGGGTACTCGGGCATGTCCATCGAGGAAGTTGCGGCTGAGGCCGGGGTGAGCAGGCCGACCATCTACCTGCGCTACCCGGGCAAGGCGGAGTTGGCGACGGCGGCGCTTGCGTCATACCGGGACGTGGGGAGGCCTGAGGAAACGGGTGATACGCATGATGACCTCGTCGCCCGGCTGAGGCATTTCAGGCGTGGTGTGGAGCGGCCTTTCGGGATGGCCATGATCGGGAGCGTCCTCGCAGAGGAGCACGCCACCCCTGAGCTGCTCTCGCTGTTTCGCGAGCGCGTGGTCGAGCCACGTCGCAACGAGGTACGAGAGGTGCTCGAGCATGCCCACGAGCGCGGGGAGTTGCGGAAGGACACGGACCTCGAAGCCGCCGTCAACATGCTCATCGGGTCCTATTACGCCCGTTATCTGGCAGGGGACCCCTTCCCCGAAGATTGGCCCGAGGCCGTAGTCGGTACGGTCCTGAAAGGGTTAAACGAGCCGTGAAGCGAGGAGCATCGAGCGCCTCCCCCACTCACCTGTAGAGGCCGATGAAGAACTTGGCGTAGTATCTGGCCCAATTTGCGCCAGGGGCCCTAAGCGGCTGCTCGGCCGCGACCAGGACGAGCATGTGGACGAGCTCGCTTTTGGTGAAGGTCGCGTCGAGGAGTTCTCCAAGCCTCTCCCGCAGAAAGTCCGCGTACCACAGCGGCCACTCAGGGTCGGCGCCATCCGTCTCGATGTAGGCCTCGTGGTGGGCCTCACCCACCTCGTGGAACAGGGCTTCGAGCTCGCGGGTAAGATTCGTCTCCGTCATCTCTTCCTCCTCGACATTACGTAACTTATGTATCACTATTCAGTATAGTTTCCCTTCGAATGCCTCACAACTGCGCTGCGGGTTTTGGGGCCTTTCGCTGCTAAACTCGTGTGCGATTGGAGAGATTGGAGAGAAGCGCAGATGTCCGAGCGCAGCACTTCGGGGAGAGAGGATCTCGAGAGGAGAAACCACGAGCTTTCGGTGCTGAACGAGATCGCGCGCGAGCTCAACCGCTCGGTCGAGCTCGGCGAGGCGCTCGGGTTCACGCTCTCGCAGGTGGCCGAGCTCTTGGGTTTGCGGACGGCCTGGATCTGGCTGATCGACGATTCTTCGCCCGAACCTTATCTCGCCGCCGCCCGCAACCTCCCCCCCGCCCTTGCCGACGAACCGCGCCGGATGGACGGCTCGCGCTACTGTTACTGCCTGGACACGTACAAGAAGGGCGACCTCGGAGGCGCGGCCAACGTCAACGTGCTGACCTGTAGCCGCCTCGACGGCCTCGTCGACGGCACAGGCGGCCTGCGCTACCACGCCAGCATCCCGCTCTACGCCGGGGAGAAGAAGCTCGGCGTGATGAACGTGGCGAGCCCGCAGTGGCGGGGGCTCTCGCCCGAGGACCTGCAACTGCTCTCCACGATAGGCGACCTGCTCGCCATCGCCGTCGAGCGGGCGCGGCTCTACGACCGCAGCCTCAGGTTGGGCGCCGTTGAGGAGCGTAACCGGCTGGCGCGCGAGATCCACGACACCCTGGCGCAGGGGCTCACCGCAACGGGACTGCAACTGGAGTCCGCGGAGGCTCTCCTGGACGACGGGGCCAACGCTAGGCGCGCCCGCGAACCGCTGCGCCGCGCCCTCTCCCTCACCCGTTCCAACCTCGACGAGGCCCGCCGCTCCGTACTCGACCTCAGGGCCGCCCCACTCGAAGGTCGCTCGCTGCCCGAAGCGCTCAAGACGCTCGTCGACCGCTGGGAGGCGGAGACGGGCGTGGCCACGAGGTTCAAGGCCGTCAACGGCAGCCACCCGCTCCCGCCGCGGGTCGAGGTCGCACTCTACCGCGTCTGCCAGGAGGCCCTCACCAACATCGCCCGTCATGCACACGCGAGCCGCGTGACGGTCCGGCTCGTGGCCACGCCCGATCAGGTGCGTCTCGTGGTAAGGGACGACGGACGCGGCTTCGACGCTTCTCGCGTTCGGGATAGCCGGCACGGCATCATAGGCATGAGGGAGAGGGCAGGCACGATCGGCGGCTCCATCGAGGTGGAGAGCGGACCGGACGAAGGCACGCGCGTCGAAATCTCGGTTCCGCTCGGGGGAGGCCAAGGTGGATAGGATCAGGCTCCTCGTCGCCGACGACCACCCGATGCTGCGCGAGGGCCTCGTAGCCGTGCTCGGCACGCAACCCGACTTCGAGGTGGTCGGCGAAGCCTCAGGCGGCGACGAGGTGGTCAGGCTGGCGGAGAGCCTGGACCCCGATGTGATACTCCTCGACCTGGAGATGCCAGGAACGGACGGCGTCGAAGCCCTCGAAAGACTCCGCGACGCGGGCTCCCGCGTCCGCACCATCGTCTTCACGGCCTACGACACGGACGAGAGGATACTCGGGTCCCTGCGCGCCGGCGCCCGCGGCTACCTGCTCAAGGGCGCCTCGAGGCAGGAGATCTTCGGCGCCATCCGCACCGTTGAGGCCGGGGGCTCGCTGCTGGAGCCGGGCGTCGCCGACAGGCTGTTAAATCGCATAGACAGCGAGGAAAACGTTCCGCAGAATCGGCGTCTCACGCCCAGGGAACTCGAGGTGCTCGCGCTCCTCACCCGCGGCCTCAAGAACGCCGAGATCGCCGACCGGCTCTTTATCTCGGAGCGGACGGTCAAGTTCCATGTCGGCTCCATCCTCGCAAAACTCGAAGCCCAGAACCGCACCGAGGCGGCCAGGATTGCCGCCCAGCGCGGGCTCGTGGAGCCCGTGGACCGTGCCTAACCTGCCAGCCGCCGTCCGAAGCGACACCCCGAATACCAGGAGCGAAGGGCGGCGGATCGAGACCGAACTCCCTGTACCAAGGTACAGTACGAAAACCGTCCCTCCTGCCGTTCTCCGGCGTAGGCGACAGCGATACATTGTATTCGACCGAGAACGGG
>JBJMIY010000132.1:0-9220 GCA_045806605.1 Rubrobacteraceae bacterium | reverse complement strand
AAGCGTTCTATTACGTCGTCGGCTGACTCCCCGGGGGCGCTGTAGACGACGAGTACCGCGCCCCCGGCTCGCCGTTCCAACTTTTCGGATTCCGGGCTACGGTGGGCATCGAAGACGACGATGATCCGACGCCCCGTCCACCCTGCCGCTTTCAGGGCGTCGTTTACCAGGAGCTCGCGCGCGGCGTCGAAGCTATCGGCGTCCCGGTAACGGTCGAGCGCACCGACCACGTTGTAGCCGTCCAGGATCAGGTATGACGCCAACCCCGCTGCCTCCCGGCTTCGTACAGGAGAACCGCCGCCGCCACCGAGACGTTCAACGACTCTACCACCCCGAGCATCGGGATGGAGAGAGCTCCGTCGCAGTCCTCGCGCACGAGCCTGCGAACTCCCCGCCCCTCGCTCCCCAGAACCAGCGCGACCGGCCCCGTGAGGTCCAGCTCCGTGTACACAGTCCCGCCGACCTCGGCGGCGTAGACCCAGACGTCGGACTCCTTCATCCGGTCGATAGCCCGTCGCAGGTTCGTCTCCTTCGCGACCAGTACGTGCTCGCTCGCCCCCGCACTCGCCTTGACCACCGCAGCGGTTACACCCACGGCCCTGTCCTTCGGGATGACGACACCACTCGCCCCGGCTCCGTCCGCCGCCCGCAATACCGCTCCCAGGTTGCGCGGGTCGGTGACGCCGTCGAGGACCAGGATCAGGGGCTCGGGGGTAGCGAGGATGTTGTCCAGCCCCACGTACGGGTACGGGCCGACGCGGGCCGCGGCGCCCTGGTGCGTCGCGCCGCGGACGAGCTCCTCTATCCGAGTAAGGGGGACACGCTTTACGGGCACCCCGGAAGCGGCGGCCGCCTCCGAGACTACCTGGTTACCCGGTGCGTCTAGAACTTCGAAGACCTTGCGTCGCCCGCTGCGCAGGGCTTCGATCACCGGACGGACGCCGTAGATTAGTTCCTGTTTCACCTACCGGCGGCTCAGGATCGGGCCTTCCGGCGTGTCTTCGACCGCCCAGCCTTCCGCGTGCAGCTCGTCGCGCAGGTGGTCCGCCATAGCCCAATCCTTATCCCGACGCGACCGTTCCCTGTCGGCTACCCGACGCAGGACACCCTCTCCCGGATCTTCCAGGTACCGGATGCGTACCCCGTCCACCTCGGCGGTCTGCTCCTCCATGAAGTCGAACCCGAAGACGGTCAGAACCTCTCGCAGGGCCTCCGCCAGCGAGACGAACTCCCCGGCGGATTCGGGACGAACAGAGATTTCCTGCGCCGCTCTCCCGGCGGTTTCGAAGACGGCGGCGATGGCTTCAGAGGTGTTGAGATCATCCTGCATCGCAGCGTCGAACCTCTCCTTGAGCTCAGCGGCCAGTCCGTCGGACAGTTCGGAGGATCTCTCCGAGTCGGAGATCTGGCGGTAGAGGCGCATGAGGTGCTCGTAGGAGCGGCGCTTCTCGTCCAGGATCTCCTCGGAGTAGTCTATGGGTTGCGAGTAGTGGCTCTGCAAGAGCCACATCCTCACGGCGTTGCGGCCGTGGAGCTCGACGGCCCTCTCCACGTTGAGGATGTTGCCCAGGGATTTGGCCATCTTGTCGCTCGCTAGCGTGACCATCCCGTGGTGGGTCCAGGCCCGGACGAAGGTGCGGTCCGGGTGGGCGCCGGCGCTCTGGGCGAGCTCGTTCTCGTGGTGGGGGAAGAGCAGATCCGTGCCCCCACCGTGGATGTCCGCCCCTTCGGGCAGGTGCTTCTCGACCATCGCCGAGCACTCGATGTGCCAGCCCGGCCTCCCCGGACCCCACGGGCTCTCCCACGAGGGCTCGCCGGGCTTCGAAGCCTTCCAGAGCGCGAAGTCCAGCGGGCTCTTCTTGTAGCCGGTCGCACCCTTCTCCGTCTCGCGCATCTCCTCGGGGCGCTGGTGGGAGAGCTTGCCGTACTCCGGGAAGCTCTCGACGGAGTAGTAGACGTCGCCGTTGCCGGGGGCGTAGGCGTGGCCCTGCTCGATAAGCTCCTGTATAAGCGAGATCATCTCCGGGATGTGCTCCGTGGCGCGCGGCTCGACGTCCGGGAGGCCGATGCCTAGCGCCTTTAGCCGCTCGTGGAAGGAGTCGGTGTAGCGGCGTACGACCTCCTCCCAGGAGACGCCCTCCTCGTTGGCCCTGCCTATGATCTTGTCCTCCACGTCGGTTATGTTCTGGACGAACTTGACCTCGTAACCCCGGCTTTTGAGGTAGCGTACCACAACGTCCCAGAACAGGGGCGCCCGGGCGTTGCCGATGTGGATGTGGTTGTAGACCGTCGGGCCGCAGACGTAGAGGCCGACCCTCCCGTTCTGCCCGACCTCGACGAGTTCTCCGCTCAAAGTGTCGTGTACACGCACGCTCATGCCCGTAGTCTAGCCTCTCTCGCCCTCTCTATCCTCTCCTGCGACTCCTGCGCCCCGAGCACCATGAAAAGGCGCGCCATCTCAGGCCCCCTGTTCCGCCCCGTGAGCGCCAGGCGCAGGGGGTGGAGCAGATCCCTTGGCCTCATCCCACGCTCCTTAGCCCACGCGCGCAGCTCTCCGACGAGGTCCTGCGCGTCCTCCAGACTATCCAGCCGGCGATTCTCGAGAGTTCCGGCCGCACGCGCGAAGACCTCGTCGCTCGACTCCGGCAGCTCCGCGGCGAAGGCGCCTGAGTCTACCGGACCGAGGAGGTCGCGCACGAGGCGCGGCGCGTCGGAGAGGAGCCGCATGTCCTCCCTGATGGCTTCCACAACCTGGAGCTCGCGGCCCTGCGGCAAGGGCTCGTCGAGGAACGGCTCCAGGCGCCGGCGGAGCTCTTCGGCGGGCAGGCGCCGGATGTGCCTGGCGTTGAGTGAGAGGAGGCGGTCCTGGTCGAAGACGGCAGGGCTAGCACCGAGGCGGGACGGATCCCACTCCCACGCAAGCTCCTCGACGCCGGAGAACTCCTCTTTGCCTTCAGGGTGTGTCCAGCCGAGGAGGGCGAAGTAGTTCAGCAGCGCTTCCGGGAGGTAGCCCTGCCGCCGGTAGTAGGCGATGCTCGTGTCGCCGTGGCGCTTGCTGAGTTTCTTCCCGTCGGGGCCGAGTATGAGGCCGAGGTGGAGAAACTCGGGCTCCCCGGCATCGAGCGCGCGGTAGAGGAGCGCCTGCCTGGCAGTGTTCGGGATGTGCTCCTCGCCCCGAACGACGTGGGTTATGCCCATGTCCAGGTCGTCCACGACGGCGGCGAAGTTGTACGAAGGGGTGCCGTCGGACTTGATGATCACGAAGTCCTTTACCTTGCTGAAGCGGACCTCGCCGCGCAGCCCGTCACGGAAGCTCCCGGCGCGTTCCGGCGGCCTGAAGTAGAGTGCCCTCCGGCCCTCCTCGTCCTCCGCCTCGTAGGTCAGACCCTCCTCCGAGAGGCGCGCGGCGGCCTGTTCATAGAGCTCTCCCCGCTCGCTCTGGCGGTACGGGCCTTCGTCGAAGGAGAGGCCGAGCCAGCCCAGGTTCTCCAGCAGGTCGTGCTCGAACTCCTTCCGGCTGCGCGCCTGGTCGGTGTCTTCGATGCGCAGGATCATGGTGCCGCCGTCGTGACGGGCGAAGAGGTAGTTGAAGAGAGCCGTGCGGGCGCCGCCGGGGTGGAGCAGGCCGGTCGGGCTCGGGGCGAAGCGCACCCGCACCCCGCTCATCTCTCCTCCAGGAGACAGACGGCCTGGGCGGCTATACCCTCTCCGCGGCCCGGAAAGCCGAGGCGCTCGGTGGTAGTGCCGCGCACGCTGACGCGCGACGGCTCGACGCCCAGTGCGGCGGCCAGGTTACGGCGCATGGCGTCCCTGTGGTCCCGGATCCTGGGCCGCTCGCAGATCACGACCGCGTCTACGTTGGCGACGGTCCAGGAGTGCCCGACCAGCTCGCGCGCCTGGCGCAACAGCTCGATGGAGTCGGCGTCCCTGTAGCGCTCGTCGGTGTCGGGAAAGTAGTGGCCGATGTCCTCGAGACCGGCGGCGCCGAGCAGAGCGTCGGTGACTGCGTGGGCGAGCACGTCGGCGTCGGAGTGACCGAGGAGCCCATTTTCGGAAGGGATCTCCACGCCGCCAAGGACGAGCCTGCGGCGCACGTCCGCATCTGCGAAGGCGTGGGCGTCTACGCCTAGCCCGACTCTAAAGCTCAGCCGCGCACCCCGTGGCGTTCGCCGTGGACGACACCGCGCGCCTCCAGTATGGCCTCTGCCAGGACGAGGTCCTCGGGGGAGGTCAGTTTGATGTTCGTCTTCTCACCACGGACCACGGCGACACGCCCGCCAGCCTCCTCGACGAGCGAGGCGTCGTCGGTCGCGGCGCGCAGTCGTTCTTCGGGGGCGGCGTAGACTCTGCGAAGAAGGTCGAGCCGGAAGGCCTGCGGGGTCTGGACGGCGCGTAGCTTCGCGCGGTCGAGCGTCGCGGAGACCGAGCCGTTCTCGGTGACCTTAATGGTGTCGGAGACGGGGACCGCGGGGACCACGCCGTCCACGTCGCCCCTCGCCGCCGCGACGACTCGTCGGACCAGGGCAGGGGTGACGAGGCAGCGCGAGCCATCGTGGATCAGGACTACGGCCTTCGGGTCCTCCTCGCAGAGGAGCAGGCCGCTGCGGGTCGAGAGGGAGCGGGCCTCGCCGGGGTCGGCGCAGCCGGCGAACTTCTTTATGCCGGCGTGGTAAACCAGGTCCTTGATGCGGTCGCGGTCGCCGACGGCGTAGATCCTGCCGATGGCAGGGCAGTCTTCGAAGGCCTTCAAGGTGTAGTAGAGCGCGGGCCTCCCACGGAGGTCTATGAACTGCTTCGGCCTGCCCATCCTGCTGCCGGTCCCCCCGGCGAGCACGAGCGCGACGGCCGAGCCGGAAACCGGACCCGCTATTATCAGGCCTTTCCGTCGCCGAGCAGCGCGCCGTCCACGAGAGCCTCGGCCTCTCCGGTCTTCAGGTGCTTGCCCAGGGCTACTTCGGAGATCAGGATACGACGCGCCTTGGCGAGCAGGTTCCGCTCGCCTGTGCTGAGCCCGCGCTCCCCGCCGTGGGCGTTCAGGTCGCGCACCACCTCGGCGACGCGCGAGATCTCACCGCTCCGGATCTTCTCCTGGTTGTGCTTGAGCCTGTGGTTCCAGTGGGCCGGCATGTCCTCGGGGCCGCTGCCCAGGATCTCCAGCGCCTCGGCGACTTCCTCGTCGTCCGCGCAGGACCTGAGGCCCGTGTCGCCGTCGGCGGGGATGTTGAGCGTCAGCCCCCCGTCCGGGACATACACGATGTAGTAGCGGCGCTCCTCGCCGAGGATAGTCTTCTCTTCGATCCCGGACACGGTACCCGCGCCGTGGTTCGGGTAGACGACGAGGTCCCCCTTCACGAAGGTC
Source organism: Rubrobacteraceae bacterium (assembly GCA_045806605.1). Lineage (GTDB taxonomy): Bacteria > Actinomycetota > Rubrobacteria > Rubrobacterales > Rubrobacteraceae > JALYGY01. The sequence continues at coordinate 3,861 of JBJMIY010000132.1, read as the reverse complement.
TTGGGGGAGAGCTCTTCCTTGTGCGTCGTGCTTCCGTTTCCTTCTACCATCTTAAGTCACCCCACCCGAGGGCTCGAGGTTCCGCTGGCGCTCCAGGTTCCGCTGGATGGCGCGGGCGCGCGCCTGGCCCACGCCTTCCACTTCGTCGAGCTCCTCCTCAGAGGCGTGGAGGAGCCCCTCGAGAGAGCCGAACTCGTCTACTACGTTCTCGGCGACCTTGCGCGGCAGCCGCGGCACCCTCACGAGCTGCCGGTAGCCGCGCGGCTTGAGGAAGAAGTCCTCCGTCTGGCCGACCGAGCCGTATCCCAGGAGCTGCGTTATCTCCACGGGATCGGAGAGTTGCTCGTAAGAGAGGTCTCTGAGAGTCTTCCTCACCTCGCGGTAGTCCACGTCCTCTTCGACGTAGTCCCTGAGCAGGGCGTCGTACTGCTCAGGAACGCCGTGGAACGCCTGCTCGAGCTGCAACTCGACCAGCCGGCCCTCGCGCCCGAGCTCCCTCACGTACGCCTCTATCTCCTCGGCGATCCGGATCGAGTACTCGAAGGTCCTTACGGCGCTCACGACCTCGCGCAGCGTGACTGCCCCGTCATACTCGTGTACGGTCAGGTTCGTTGCCTCCTCGCGCAGCCTCCTCGTGAACTTCTCGAGGGTTGCGATAGCCGAATTGGCCTTGGAGAGGACGACGCCTATGTCTTCGAGGACGTGCGGCCCGTAGGGTCCACGATAAAGGCTCACGACCCTACGACGCTCGGAGACGGAGATCACCAGGTCTCCCGTCTGCTGGGCCGTGCGGTGTGCGGTGAGATGCCTCATACCCGTCTCCTCAGACTCGAGCGTCGGGTCCGGGTTGAGCTGCACGTTGGCGTAATGGATGGTCGTGAGGTTTGGAGATACCACGATCGCGCCGTCCATCTTGGCCAGCTCGTACAGGCGCATCGGCGCGAACTCGAGCCCTACCTTCATTCCCCCGGAGATGATCCCCAACCGCTCCAGTTTCTCGGGCAGGGACACAACGATGAGCGCCCCGTTGTGCGCCCGAATGATGTTCTCGATGGCCTCCCGCAGGTCCGTGCCGGGGGCCACGATAGCGAGGGCGTCAGCGAGCGGTTCGGGCAGGTGTCGCCTCCCGGGGCTCACAGGAGAGCCACCGCTACAGCTTCTTCGAGCGTCTTTACCTCGACCACGCTTGCCTTTCCGTTTTTCGAACCGTCATTTTGTGCGCTCGCGGATGAATCGTGCGAACCTTCAGGCTTTATTATACGCCTGAAGCCGAGTTTGAGCAGTTCGGCACTCCTCCTGGACGCCCCGGAGACGAACCGCACATCCCCCGTGAGCCCAACCTCGCCGTAGCAAGCAGTCCCCTTCCCGACCGGCTTGTCCCGCAACGCAGACGCGATCGCCAGCGCCACCCCGAGGTCCACCGCGGGCTCCTCGACCCTCACCCCGCCCGCGACGTTCACGTACACGTCGTGGTCGCCTAACGAGAGCCCAGCCCGCCGGCTCAACACCGCGCACAGCATGTTCACCCGCCCCGTGTCCACGCCGTTCGCGACGCGCCGGGGCACCGCTAGCGGGCTCGGGACCACCAGGCTCTCGATCTCCACTAGCATAGGCCGCGTCCCCTCCAGCAGACACACCGTCACCACGCCTGGCGGCACCTCCTCTTCCCGCTTGGAGAGGAAGAACGCTGAAGGATCGGCGACCTCGACCATCCCCGTCCCGGACATCTCGAAGACCCCGACCTCGTTCGTCGAGCCGAAGCGGTTCTTCAGGGCCCGAAGGACCCGGAAGCTCTGGAACCGGTCGCCCTCGAACTGGAGCACGGTGTCCACCATGTGCTCCAGGACGCGCGGGCCCGCGATGGAGCCCTCTTTGGTGACGTGGCCTACGAGCATCACGGCTATACCCTCGCTCTTGGCCACGCGCATCAGGCGCGCTGCGCACTCGCGCACCTGGCCGACGCCGCCCGGCGCCCCGGATAGCTCGGGGGAGTAAAGAGTCTGGATCGAGTCCACGACCACGAGCGTCGGGCGCTCATCCAGGATCGTTGCCTCGATCACGTCAACGTCCGTCTCCGAGAGCACCCGAAAACCCGCCCCCTCGACCCCGAGCCGCCTCGCGCTCAGCGCTACCTGCCGCGGCGACTCCTCGCCCGACACCATCAGGCACCCCTCGCCCAGGTGCCCCATTACCTGCAAGAGCAGAGTGCTCTTGCCGACCCCTGGCTCCCCGCCGACGAGCACCATCGAGCCTGGCACGACCCCGCCCCCGAGCACCCTGTTCAGCTCCCCGACGCCGGTGTCCATCCGGTTCCCGCTCTCGGTCGCCCTGACCTCGTCCAGCGAGAACGTCCTGCCGCCCGCGCTCTTCTTCTGCCGCGTCGCCCGCTCCGCGAAACCCACGACCTTCTTGCTCTCCCGGGCCTCCTCAACGAACGTGCTCCACTCCCCGCAGTCAGGACACCGCCCGAGCCACTTCGGCTCCTCGTGGCCGCAGTTAGAGCAGACGTAAAGCGTTTTGGTAGCCATAGGCTAATTGTACGGGATAGAAGTGGAATCGAAGCGATCCGCTTAAAGGTTCAGGCGCTCATGCGACTATATGATACGAGGGCCGGAGCGTGCACGCTCCGGCCCTCGTATGGGTTCTCTGGGTTTCCCTTACTCGGACTCGACCTTGACGACTTCCTTGGGCTGGGTAACCTTGATGTTGACGATGGTCTCGCCCTCGGCTATCTCCTCGTAGGAGGTGTCGTTGGGCTCTATTATGACCTTGGCGCCGTTGGGGATCTCGCCCTTCAGGATCATCTCGCTCATTGGGTCTTCGATCATGCGCTGCAGGACCCGCTTGAGCGGCCTGGCGCCGAACGCCGGGTCGTAGCCGGCGTCGGAGAGCTTGTCGAGTGCCTCGGTTGTGAACTCCACGGTGACCTCGCGCTCCGCCAGCTGCTGCCTGAGGCGCTTGATCTGGATCTCGATGATCTGGCGCATGTCCTCGCGCTCGAGCTTGTGGAAGACGATGATCTCGTCGATCCTGTTGAGCAGCTCGGGGCGGAAGATCTTCCTGAGCTCGCTCGTGACCCGGCCCTTCATCTCCTTGTAGGAGAGACCTTCCTCGCCACCGCCGAAGCCGAGCGACTTGGTCTTGTTGATGGTCTGGGCCCCGACGTTAGAGGTCATGATAAGCACCACGTTCTTGAAGTCCACGGTGCGCCCCTGCGCGTCGGTGAGCTGCCCGTCCTCGAGTATCTGGAGCAATATATTGAATACGTCCGGGTGAGCCTTCTCGATCTCGTCGAAGAGGACCACGCTGTATGGCCGGCGTCTGACCTGCTCTGTGAGCTGGCCGCCCTCGTCGTAGCCGACGTAGCCTGGAGGCGAGCCGACCAGTCGAGACACCGTGTGGCGCTCCATGTACTCGGACATGTCGAGCCGGATCATGGCGTCCTGGTTGCCGAAGAGGTACTCGGCGAGCGTCCTGGCGAGCTCGGTCTTGCCTACGCCCGTCGGGCCGAGGAAGACGAACGAGCCGCTCGGGCGGTTCGGGTCCTTGATGCCGGCGAAGGTGCGCCTTATGGAGCGGGAGACAGCCTTTATAGCCTCCTCCTGCCCGACGACGCGCCCGTGCAGCGATTCCTCCATCTTCAGCAGGCGAGCGGACTCCTCCTCGGTCATCTTCTTGACCGGGATGCCGGTCCACATCGAGACTATCTCGGCGATCTCGTTCTCACCGATGGAGACGCGCGACTCGGCGTCCCCCTCGCGCCAGGACTTCTCGAGCTCGCGGCGTTCCACGGTGAGCTTCTTCTCGGAATCCCTCAGGCGCGCGGCCCGCTCGAACTCCTGGCCGTCTATAGCAGCCTCC
>JBJMIY010000131.1:0-4570 GCA_045806605.1 Rubrobacteraceae bacterium | reverse complement strand
GAAGATCCGTGACATGATGAGTATACGGACGCCGTCGCCGCCTCCAAAGGCGCAATCCGTTTCGAGCGGGGCGCTGGCGGGAAACCGTCTGATAGACTGCCGGAACCGCTAGATAGGAGGAGCGTTTTGGACCTGGAACTCATGCGCGAGCTGTCTGTCAAGACGGACTCGAAGATCGTGCTTCTCATCCTGGACGGCCTCGGCGGGCTCCCCCTTGACCCCGCCGGCCCGACCGAGCTGGAGGCGGCCGAGGCCCCCAACCTCGACGCTCTGGCCGCCCGGTCGGACCTAGGGCTCTCGGTTCCCGTGGCCGCGGGTGTCAGCCCCGGCAGCGGACCGGGCCACCTCGCCCTCTTCGGCTACAATCCTTTGCGCTACGTAGTCGGGCGCGGCGTCCTGAGCGCCCTTGGCGTGGGCTTCGACCTGGGCGAGAACGATCTGGCCGCGCGGCTCAACTTCGCGACCCTCGACGAGAAAGGCAGGATCTCCGACCGCAGGGCGGGCCGAATCCCATCGGAGAAGGGCGCGGAGCTCGTCGAGATGCTCAACGAGAACGTAGATCTCGACGGCGTCGAGGTCTTCGTGATCCCCGAGAAGGAGTACAGGGCCGTCGCTATCTTCCGCGGGGAAGGCCTCTCTGACGCGCTGGCGGACTCGGATCCCCAGCGGGTGGGACTCGAGCCGCTCCCCGTCAAGCCGACGGACGACTCCCCTGAGGCCGAGCGGAGCGCCGCTCTGGCGAACGCCTTCGTCGAGCAGGCGAACGAGATCCTGGGTGATCAGCACCCGGCCAATACCGTCCTCATGCGGGGCTTCGGGATGCACCCGGGACTCCCCTCCTTCGAGGAGATCTATGATCTCGACGCCGCCGCCATAGCGAGCTACCCGATGTACAAGGGCCTCGCCCGCCTCGCAGGGATGGAGCTCCTGAAGGAGGGCGATGGCATAGCCGGCGAGTTCGATACTTTGCGGGAGAACTGGGACCGCCACGACTTCTTCTTCCTCCACGTAAAGCCAACCGACGCAGCCGGCGAGGACGGCGACTTCAAGCGCAAAGCCGCGGTTATCGAGGAGGTCGACGCCCAGGTGCCCGGCCTGCTCGACCTCGGCCCCGACGCGCTGGCCGTCACCGGCGACCACGCGACCCCCGCAAAGCTAAAGAGCCACTCCTGGCACGGTGTGCCGTTCCTGCTCGCATCCCCATATACTCTGCCGACCGCGGAGAGCTTCGGGGAGCGCACGTGCGCGGGCGGCTCGCTCGGCGTCTTCGCAGCGGAGGAGATCATGGGCCTCCTCATGGGCCACGCCCTCAAGCTAAACCGCTACGGCGCGTGAGAGCACGCTGCCGACCGTAGGGAGGCGGCGTGCTGCAGCGCGATGAGGAACTCGCTGCGCTACACCGCGAGATCGTCTCCTGTCGGCGCTGCCCGCGGCTCGTGGAGTGGCGCGAGAAGGTCGCCCGCGAGAAGAGAGCGGCCTACTCGGAGGAGACTTACTGGGGCCGTCCCGTCCCCGGCTTCGGAGACCCGGAGGCGAAGGTCGTGATCCTCGGTCTCGCACCAGCCGCCCACGGCGCGAACAGGACGGGCAGGTACTTCACCGGCGACCGCTCGGGCGACTTCCTCTTCGCCGCGCTGCACCGCGCGGGCTTCGCGGACAAGCCGGTCTCACGCACCATAGAAGACGGCGCGCGCCTCTCGGGACTCTGGATCTCCGCCGCCGTCCGCTGCGCCCCGCCGCAGAACAAACCAACGACTGCCGAGCGCGACGCCTGCCTCCCGTATGCCGCGCGCGAGCTCGAGCTGCTTGAGGCCGAGGTCGTCGTCTGCCTGGGCGCCTTCGCCTGGGACGCCGCCCTCCGCATCCATGGAATACGGCCCAAGCCCAGGTTCGGCCATGGCGCCGAGGCGACGGCGGGCGACGCGACCCTCCTCGGCTGCTACCACCCTTCCCAGCAGAACACCTTCACCGGCGTCCTCAAGCCCGAGATGCTCGATGCGGTGCTCCAGCGGGCGCGGGAGCTGACCGGGTGAGCAGTCCGCGCGGCCCGGCATCTCCGGAATTTAGCGTTCCCTTCGGATAAAATCCGGTAAGTGGGCGATCCTCACCAACGTGCGACCGCGAAGGCTCTGGTGGCGGCTTCGCTCGTCTTTTTCTCTTTGCTGATCGCGTCCTGTAGCAACGATACGGGATCACAGGGCACGGGCCCAACCAAGAAATCCGACGGCTTCGAAGAGGGCACCCTGGTCTCTTCCTCCAGAGGGACTGAGAAGACCGCGCAAACCCCACGCCCCGAAGCAACTCTAGGCCCGGAGGCGAATTCGCCAGCCGTCTTGCTCCGTCTCGAAGGGGATCCCGGAACTACCTTCTCCGGCATCTGCGTCGCAGGGAGCAAACAGAGCGTCCTGAGCGGCCGGATACCCAAAAGTTACGCCTTCGACCCGCGCGGACGTAAGCTCTCGTGCCGCCTAGAGAAGCGAGACCCCGGCAGGGGCGATTTGAAGGTGATCCTGGTCGTCGGCAATACGACCCGCGCCGTGCAACAGACCGACACTCGCGCCGACGTCTTAAAAGTCTCCTATCCGGGTAACTGAGGACCAGAGCCTGTCGCCGAGAACGACACGGACAACGATGGCACTGAGGACGTGCAATAGTCAGACGATCGGGCTCACCTGGCAAGAGCGACTGATCCTCGGAAGAAGCCAGGGTCGTACCCCCGGTCTCTTACTTATGGGTGCGTGATCTATAAAATACCCGGCTGTAGAGACGATCCTTTCTTCTGGGGAGGGCCATGAACCGCGAAGAGTCCTGGGAGCTGCTGTGCGAGTGGACGGAGAGCGACTCCCTGCGAAAGCACATGCTCGCCGTCGAGGCCGCCATGCGCGCCTACGCCAGAAAGTTCGGCGAGGACGAGGAGAAGTGGGGCGTGACAGGGCTCCTGCATGATATGGACTACGAGAAGCACCCGACGCCCGCAGAGCATCCGATGGTGGGGGTCGCGGAGCTCGAGAAGAGGGGCTACCCCGAGGACGTGCTCCACGCCATAAAGGGCCACGCAGATTACCTGGACGTCCCGCGCGACACCCTGATGTCCAAGACCCTGTACGCGGTTGACGAGCTCTCCGGCTTCATCGTAGCCGTGGCGCTCATGCGCCCCGAGCGTCTCGAGGGCATGAAGGCGAAGAGCGTGCGCAAGAAGATGAAGCAGAAGTCCTTCGCCGCGGCCGTGAACCGGGACGACATTGTCAGGGGGGCTGAGGAGCTCGGCGTAGACCTGAACGAACACATAGAGTTCGTGGCCGCGGCGCTCAAAGAGAGATCCAACGCTCTGGATCTCGCACCGAAGGGCGCTTGAGAGCACGCGCCCTCTGCTACGATGGATGCGGTGGAGAGGAGAGGAGTAGCGCGTTGGCTCGGGTAATGGTCGTCTTCGGCGGTCGGAGCGGGGAGCACGAGGTCTCTCTGGCATCCGCGCGCGCCATTATGGATGCTCTCGGCGGTCGCCACGAGGTAGTACCCGTGGGCATTACGAGGGAGGGGGGCTGGATCTCCTCCGGCGATCCCATGCGCGAGCTGGAATCCAGGAGCGGGGCTATGATCGGGGCAGGAGGCGCCAGCGACACCGGTCTCCCGGCGAAGAGCGGGCAGAAGATACCGGTGGCGCTCGACTCCGCAGACGTGGTCTTCCCTGTCCTGCACGGGCCTTATGGGGAGGACGGCACGATCCAGGGCATGCTCGAGCTCGCCGGCGTCCCCTACGTCGGGAGCGGGGTGCTGGCCAGCGCGGTCGGGATGGACAAGCTGACGATGAAGAAGATCTTCGCCTACCACGGCCTCCCGCAGGTCGAGTGGCTCGGCCTCACCCGCAAAGATTGGGAAGAGGACGGAGACGGCTGGGTCCGGCACGTCGAGGCCTCCCTCGGATTTCCGTGCTTCGTCAAGCCCGCGAACCTCGGCTCCAGCGTCGGCATCGGCAAGGCCACGGACGCTGTGGTGTTGAGATCAGCGCTCGATGCGGCTGCCAGGCTGGACCGGCGATTGATCGTCGAGGCCGGCGTGGACGCCAGGGAGATAGAGGTCTCGGTGTTAGGCAACGAGAAGGCTGAGGTCTCTGTGCCGGGTGAGATCCTTATCAAGAAGAACGAGTTCTACGACTACGAAGCGAAGTACGCCGAGGGCGGGATGGAGCTCGTCGTGCCGGCAAAGATCCCCGACGAGACAGCGGACGAGCTCCGGCGCACAGCCCGCACCGCCTACGAAGCCATAGACGCAGCGGGGATGGCCCGCGTGGACTTCTTCCTCGAACGAGCCACGGATAGGCTGCTCATAAACGAGATCAACACGATCCCCGGCTTCACTTCCACCAGCGTCTACTCGAGGCTCTGGGCCGCCACCGGCCTCCCCTACGAGGAGCTTCTCGACCGCCTCGTGCAGCTAGCTATCGAACGCCACAGGCAGAGATGAAGGAGGCCGGGGCGTCTGGCCCCGGCCCGATTGTCGGTACTACTTTCCTGGATTAACTGCGCACGACGAGGGTGTTGGCGGCCATGTCCCCGAGGCGCTGGTTCTT
>JBJMIY010000130.1:0-4525 GCA_045806605.1 Rubrobacteraceae bacterium | reverse complement strand
CGGCGGGTTCTCGAAGATCTCGGCCAATTTCGCTCCCGTGGGTCGCGTCTCATCACGCCTGCTTCGCAGGAGGTCAGCACGCTCCAGCCATCGGCTGCCGCTTGTCAGCACGTCCCCTGGTCATGGGGACTTCTCAGCACGCCGCCTTGGGCTTCGCCAGGCGGCTTCTCAGCTTCTCTCTGCACAGAGAGAAAGCTGAAATGCTGACAAGCGACGGCGAAGCCGGAGCGTGCTGAAATGCTATTTTTCAAAACACTATTTCGCGGCCTACGTCGCGCTCGACGGCCCGGTCGTAGACCACGCGGGCTGCAGCAAGGTCCTCGAGGGCAAGACCCTGGCTGGCGAAGAGGGTTATGTCCTCGGGTCCCTCGCGGCCTCCGACCTGTCCCGCTATGACCTGGCCGAGCTCGTAGATGGCCTCGGGGAGTATGAGACCTGTCTCGAGGGGATTGAGGAGGTCGCCGGCTTCGAGACCGAGCTCCTCGCGCGAGTCGACGCAGACGAAGCTCGCGCGCCTGACGACCTCGCGGTCGATCTCACTCTTGAACAGGAAGTTGGATCCTGCGGCGTTGACGTGCGCTCCCGGCCTTAGCCACTCGCCGAGCAGGACCGGCTCCTTCGCCGAGGTCGCGGTGACGACGATGTCCTGGGCTGCTGGTTCGTCGGCCGAGTGGGTGGTCTCTACCTCCATGCCGAGCCTCTCGCTCATCATCTCTGCGAATTGCTTGCGCGAGTCCTCGCTGCGGCTGTGGACGATGACGCGCGTAAGGTCCCTGACCGCGGCTATCGCTTCGAGCTGGCTCTCTGCCTGCCACCCCGCCCCGTAGAGACCCAGAGTGGTCGCGTCCCCGCGGGCGAGGTGCTTGGTGGCTACGCCGCTCGCGGCGCCGGTTCGCATCTGGCCGAGCCTGTCCGACTGGAGGACCGAGAGCAGCTCCCCGCTCTCGGGATCGAAGAGCATCGTGTAGAAGCGGGCGCCGGCGCGGGCGACGGAGTAGGCTTTGAGCCCGAGAGCCCCGATGCCAGGAGCTCCGGCGGCCATGTAGTTCAGGCTGCTCTTCGGTAGGGCGACCCTGCGGCGGGCGCGGTTAGTCGCTTTCCCTTCGGCCTGGTCGCGCAAGACCGCTTCGACGGCGTCGAGGGTCGAGGGCAGGTCGAGTAGCTCCCCGACCTCACTTTCGGTCAGGATCAGGGTCAAGGCGCCTCCTCGATGTTGGGGTGCGGGTTATCGGCTAAAATCCTCGACATCATGCGGGTCCTGGTCATAGACAACTACGACTCCTTCACGTACAACCTGGTCCAGTACCTCGGGGAGCTGGGCGCGGAGGTACTCGTCCGGCGCAACGACGAGGTCACGCCGGAAGAGGTCCTCGAGCTCCACCCTGACAGGATAGTGGTCTCACCCGGTCCGTGCACGCCGAAGGAGGCCGGCGTCTCGGTGGAGGTAATCGAGAAGGTCTCCGACCAGGTCCCTATCCTTGGCGTCTGCCTGGGCCACCAGGCGATCGGACAGGCCTTCGGGGCCGAGATAGTGCGCGGCGAGCCCGTACACGGCAAGACGGCGAAGATCCTGCACGACGGCGAGGGTGTCTACAGAGGGGTCAAGCAGGGCTTCGAGGCGACCCGCTACCACTCGCTCGTCATCGAGCCCGAGTCCTTGCCAGAGGACCTCCAGATCACCTCGCGCACGGAGGACGGCACGATCATGGGCGTCAGGCATCGCGACTTCCCAGTCGAAGGCGTCCAGTTCCATCCCGAGAGCGTGCTGACCCGCAGCGGGCACGAGCTGTTGAAGAACTTCCTCGAGGTCTAGAGGGGATGCTGCGCGATGCCCTGCGCAAGGCTGCGGCCGGGGAGCACCTGACCGAGGGCGAGGCCGAGCGGGCGCTCGAGACGATCATGGAGGGGACAGTGCCTCCGGCCGCGACTGCGGCGCTCCTCACGGCTTTGCGGGTGCGCGGTGAGTCGGTCTCGGAGATAGTCGGCTTCGCCCGCGCGATGCGCCGCTTCGCCGCCAGGGTGGAGGCGCCCGAGGATGTCGTTGACACCTGCGGCACGGGTGGTGACGCGAAGGGTACGATCAACGTCTCCTCGGCCGCCGCTTTCGTGGCGCGCGGTGCAGGCGTAACCATAGCCAAGCACGGCAACAGAGCCGCCACGAGCCAGGCCGGCAGCGCAGACGTCCTCGAGGCGCTCGGCGCCGAGATAGAGCTAGGGCCGGAGCAGGTTGGCGAATGTATTGAAGAGTCAGGCATCGGCTTCATGTTCGCCCGCACGCACCACCCGGCGATGAAGTTCGTAGCCCCCGTGAGGGCCGAGCTGCCTTTCCGCACGGTCTTCAACCTGCTCGGGCCGCTCACCAACCCCGCAGGGGCGAGGCGCCAGGTCGTCGGCGTCTTCGGCGGCGCCTACGTGCGGCCTGTCGCCGAGGCGCTGCGGGGGCTTGGAGCGGAGAAGGCCCTCGTGGTGCACGGGATGGACGGGATGGATGAGATCACGGTCACCGACAGGACCCTCATCGCCGAGGTGGAGGAAGGGGACATCGAGGAGTATGAGATCTCCCCCGAGGACTTCGGCCTCGCCCGCCACGCCCCCGACGGCCTCCTCGGTGGCGACGCCCACCTGAACGCACGTATCCTGCGTGGCGTCCTCTCCGGCGAGGAGACCGGGGCCGCCCGGGACGTGGTTCTCCTTAACGCCGGCGCCGCCGTTTACGTCTCGGGCAAAGCAAAGACCGTCGAACAGGGCGTGCGCCTTTCGGAGACGTCCATCGCGTCAGGCAAGGCACTCGCGGCGCTCGAGGACTTCGTCCACACGACACGACGTATCGGGGGCCTCGTGTGAGCCGTGCCACCGTCCTCGACGAGCTCGCCGCCGCGGCCCTCCGCCGCGCTGAGGAGGTGCGGAGCACCACGGACCTCGACACGCTCTACCAGCGAGCGCTCCTCTTCGAGAAGCGGGACTTCGCCGGAGCGCTCTCGGCCCCCGGTCTCTCCGTCATCTCCGAGATAAAGCGCGCCTCGCCATCGGCCGGCTTTATCCGCGAGGCGGACCCCGCCGAGTGGGGTGCGCGTTACGAAACAGAGGGCGCGAGCTGCCTCTCCATCCTCACCGAGCCAGAGCGCTTCAAAGGCTCCCTCGAAGACCTCGACGCCGCGCGCGACGCTACCACGCTCCCCGTCATCCGCAAAGACTTCACCGTGGACGAGGCGCAAGTTATCGAAGCCGGAACCCGTGGCGACGCCGTCCTGCTCATAGCGGCGCTCTTCGACGCCGCTGCGCTTGCCCGGTACGTCTCACTGGCCGTCGAGGTCGGCCTCACGCCGCTCGTCGAGGTCCACGACGAAGAAGAGGCGGAGCTGGCGCTCGAGTCCGGCGCCCGGGTCATCGGGGTCAACAACCGCGATCTGCGCGATTTCACCGTGGACCTCGGGACCTTCGAGCGGCTCGCGCCTCGCCTGGCCGGTGCTACGCTCGTCGCCGAGAGCGGGGTCAAGACGCCGGATGATGCAAGGAGGCTACGCGACGCCGGGGCCGATGCCGTTCTGGTGGGCGAGGCAGCGATGCGAGATCCCACGCTCGTCGCGAAGCTCTCCGTTATCCCGTAGAGGGAGTAGAATCTCCTCGTAATGGTGTTCACCAAGGTCTGCGGCATAACGAATCCTGGAGACGCACGCGAGGCCGCCGACGCCGGGGCCGACGCGATCGGCCTGATCTTCGCCGAGAGCCCCCGCGAGGTGAACGTCGAAGAGGCGCGCAGGATAAGCGTCGCGCTCCCAGACGGCGTGCTCAAGGTCGGCGTCTTCGTGGACGCGGAGCCGGAGGAGGTGCTGGAAACCGCGCGTGAGGTCGGGTTGGACCTCGCGCAGCTCCACGGCGACGAGACGCCCGAGACGGTGGCGGCCATACGAGGTGCCGGTCTCCCTGTCATGAAGGCTTTGAGGGTGCGTAACGCGGAAGCGCTTGCGGAAATCCAAAGCTATGAAGCGGACCTGATCATGCTGGACGCTTGGAGCGCGAGGGCGCGCGGAGGGACGGGGGAGACCTTCGACTGGGGGCTGGCGAAATCGGTGAAGGGGCGTGGTAACATCGTCGTCTCCGGGGGGCTGACGCCGGAGAACGTGCGCGAGGCGATCGAGTTCTTCGAGCCCTACGGGGTCGACGCTTCGAGTTCTCTGGAGGAGAAGCCCGGCAAGAAGAGCGGCGAGCGGCTTCGGAGGTTCGTGCGTGCGGCAAAAAGTTGACAGTGGATACTTCGGCGCCTTCGGCGGGCGGTACGTCCCTGAGACCCTGATCCACGCCCTCGAGGAGCTCGAAGAAGCCTACGAGCGCTACAGGAACGACCCCGAGTTCGTCGAGGAGCTCGACTCTCTGTCGCGGGACTTCGTCGGGCGTCCGACCCCGCTGATGTTCGCCGAGCGGCTCACCCGCAAATGGGGCGGGGCGAACGTGTGGTTCAAGCGCGAGGACCTGGCGCACACGGGGGCGCACAAGATCAACAACGCCCTCGGACAGATGCTCCTCG
>JBJMIY010000129.1:0-14357 GCA_045806605.1 Rubrobacteraceae bacterium | reverse complement strand
CAGCGGTAAGGAAGGTCGAGGGACCGGTGGGCCTTCTGCTCCAGTAGCCCTGGGCGGAGTAGAAGAGGAACAGGTCGCCGGATCGCGACCACAGGTACACCACGTACGCCAGGAGACCCGAGGGCGCCAACGCCAGACAGGCCACCCCCTTCCCCCAGCCATACGCTCTGCCCGCCTCACCTCTCAGCCACTCGTAGGCGAGAGGCACAAGGAGGAAGATCCCAACGTTGCGCGTGGCCGTAGCAAACGCAGCTAAAGCACACGCCAGCAATAGATCCCTCCTTACCCGCAAAGCCCATATAGAGCCAGCAGAGAGCGCCAGGAAAAGGCTCTCTGTGTATACCGCGTTGAAGAAGAAGCTCGTGGGGAACACGGCGAGGGTCAGGACTGCCGTCCGAGCGGTACGCTCTCCCCATCCGCTCTCGGCTATCTTGTAGAGGAAGTAGAAGGCGAAGGGTAGGGCGAGCAGGGAGAGGAGCACTCCCCACACAGAGAGTGCTGGAAGCGAGAGCGGTCCACCGAAGAGTTCGGCGAAGGCTCTGACCAGGAGCGGGTACAGCGGGAAGAACGCGGGTGAGACGTTGTACGGTGGTTGCAGGTAGCCGCCAGCCGCCAGCGCCACGTAGTGCTCCCCGTCCCAGTGCGACCAGAGGTTCATCGCGCCGAACGGCACGTCGGCGGTTGTGCGCTGGAAACGCGCCACCGGCGCGACGCTCGCGAACAGGGCGCCGGCCCCGAGGCAGAAGAGGCGGCTCGCAGCGTACACGAGCAACACGAACAAGAGACCGTTGCGGTCTTTCTCGTCGCCTATACTCTTCAAGAGGGACGCCACGCGCACCGCCGCTACCTCAACCCGCAGACGCCGGCACGCGACGAGTGACGATAAGGACGTCCTCGTTCTCGAAGACGGTGCGGTAGAGGTCGGGCCTGGCCGCGAAAGCTTTCCAGTAGTCCCTGGTCAGCCTGTCTGGCATCTCCTTGTAGAGGACGACGTATCTGACCTCGTGCTTCTCCAGCAAGCCTTCCGTGCGCTCTCCTGCAGGGTGGTTCATCACCCACATCACGTCCTCGAGCGGCTTGGGGCCTGTGGGAGGCAGGTCCCTCGGGTACTCTAGTTGCCAGCGCTCGAAGGACTGCAAGGCGGAGTAGCCTCCCATGGCTAGCATCATGCGGCTTGGCACCTGGTTGGCGTGGGGGCTCACCATGATGTTTCCGCCCTGGTTGTGTTCCCTGAGCCACTCTCCCGCGGCCGATATCTCCGGCGTTATCGTCATCTGGACGCTCGGGTCGCTGGCGATCTGGAGGCTGGCGGCCGTCCTCACACCCACGAGCGTACCCGCCATGACCACCGCCAGAGAGGCGATGAAGACCGCAACAGCCTGCCCGCGAGTACCCGACAGCGACCGCAGGACCAATACCAGGCCGAGGGCCGCGAAGACGGCGAGTGGCGCGCACAGATCGCGCCCGAAGCGCTGCGGGAAGCCGGTGAGCGGCGTGCGGCTGCCCACGAACAGCAGCACGGCCCAGAAGAGTAGGGTGAGGTAGGCGAGCGCCTGCGGAGCGGTCGTCCTCCTCCACAGCAGCTCTCCTGTCACGAGGAACACCCCCAGCAACCCCAGCCACGCCACCGGCTGCGAGACCATGTTCCCCATCAGGTCGTTGAGGGAGTAGGGGAGTTGGGAGCCCACCGCCATGGTAATGGCGGTGCCCGTGGAGCCCGAGGCCGAAGAGCCGCTGATGAGCCCGGTGATCTCATCTCCTAGGTCATAGGTGCCCCAGGCGTAGACGACGGAGAGCAGGCCCAGAAGTGCAAGCGAGAGGAACAGCGCCACGCCTCTGGGCCTGTCGCGCAGGTACAGATATGGTACGAACAGGAGCCCCACCAGGGCGAGCAGCATAGCCAGGTACATGCTCCCTACAGGGTGGTAGAGCACGACACAGGAGCCTGCCAGGGCGAGCAGCAGGCCGCCGCGGACGGAGGGGGCAGAGGCGTACATGCTCAGCAGGGCCGCTATGGCTAGAACCATCAGGAACTGCGAGGTCACCAGGTTCGGGTACATCGCGTCGTTGTAGTAATAGTAGGTGCCACCAAGCACCACGGAGAAAAGCGCTGCCACAACACCACACTCCCAGCCCCAGAGCCTGTTGGCCACAACGTAGAGGGCGAGCGCAGGCAGCAGCAGTAGCAAGGGTGCCACAACAGGGAAGAGCTCGAGCGGATCGAGACCGGAGAGGCGTGAGAGCTCTGCTGTCATGGAGTGGAAGCCTGGGGGGTAGATGAGGTAGGGCTCTATAGTCCCCTTGGTCATCATAAGCTCTGCCATCACCGCGTGGGAGTAGTGGTCCACGCCGCGCATAAAAGGCCAGTCGTGGAGGATCGGTCCCGAGTAGCCGCGCACGAGCGCCAGCATGAGCACAGCGGGCAGCACCAACCGGCGCGCCAGCGCGAACGGAGTTCCGCTCCAGGCGACGTCCCGTCCGGTTTCGGCGGACGGTGAGACGGGTTCACGGCGAGACTCGACTACCTGCGCGATCCCAGCGAAGACGATCAGGATGATGATCGAGATCAGGACCCCCATCTCGGGCACTACCCCGACCGTGATCAGGGGCACTATCGGCACCCCGGGCAACACCCCGATAACTACCCCGAACGCGAGGGCCAGCGCCGCGGCGAGGAGCGCGAGAGCTGGCGTGCCCAGTGGAGCGGGCGGAGGGGCGAGAGGGACGTCAGAGCCCTTGGCTGCTCCAAAGCGTAGATATGCTACAAGGCCAGCCGTGAATACGAGTAGCGGGGCTGCGACGGCTATGGCCAGGGTTATTCCCATGCCAAACAGGCTCGTCGGTACGAGGAGCGCGGCGGGGACGAGCGCCATCGAGAGCGCCACCGAAAAAGCGGCCAGCTCGGCTCGGTCCGCAGATGCGCGCAGGAGCCGCGCCCAGAACCACCCGGGGAGGAGGTAGACCGCGACCACCACCGGTAGAGCCCGGATCAGGTCGAGCAGCACGTTGTGCCTCTGATGTGCCACCTCCTGCGCACGCCGATAGCTTAACCAGTATCCTCCGGCGCTGCCATCCTCACGCCGCCACGATTTACATTGGAGCGACCGTTTTATACAATCCCGCCGTCACGCAAATTGCGTGACGAAGATCGTGGACCCGACGGAGGCAACCTTGGTTAGAGCGACCGTGGAGGATGAAAGGTGACGGCGGAACACGTGCGCTTTGCGGGCGTGATAGTAGGCGCGCTCTTCGCAGCGTATGGCATCTTCATGTACCGCCGCGGAGGATGGAGCAGGTTCGGCCTGCTCCTCAGCCTGCTCATAGCCGTCGGTGTGGCCCTGGTCTCGGTCCTCCCGCAGGTCGGCGAGGTCTTCACCCACCTGTTCGGCCTGGAGAACCGCGGTTTCGCGCTCCTGTCGTTCGCTACCTTGCTGCTCTTCGCGCTGTTCCTGTATCTGCTCAACCAGGTGCAGGAGGCGAGGCGGCGCAGCGGCGAGATCGTCACCGGCCTCGCCGTGCGCGAGTACGGGGAGAAGTACGTGACACCGGAGGAGCGACTCTCTGAGAGGCGCGAGATCCTGATCGTCGTCCCAGCCTACAACGAGGAGGGGGGGATAAAGGAGGTGCTCCACAGGGTCCCCGCAGAGATCCTTGGTTACGAGGTGAAGATCGTGGTGGTAGACGACGGCTCGACCGACGCAACGGCGGCCATTACCCGCCAGGAGGGCTTCCCCATAGTCACGCACGTCGTCAACCGGGGGCAGGGCGACGCGCTTCGCACCGGCTTCGAGATAGCCTGGAAAGAGGGCGCCGACATCGTGATCAACCTCGACGCCGACGGCCAGTACAAGCCGGAGGAGATCGAGCGCCTCGTCGAGCCGATCATCAAGGACAGGGCCGACTTCGTACTCGGCTCGCGCTTCATGGGTTTCTATGAGGAGGCGGGCAGCGTTCGACACGTCGGCGTGGTCTTCTTCTCCAAGCTGATATCGCTCCTCACGGGCACCAGGATCAGCGACTGCACGAACGGCTTCAGGGCGATAAGGGTCTCCGAGCTGCACAAGCTGGACCTACGCGAGGACCGGTTCAACGCCACGGAGATCATCCTCGAAGGCCTCAAGAACAAGCTGCGCTTCGAGCAGGTACCCGTCACCATGTTGAGCCGTGCCGCAGGCGAGACGAAGAAGCCCCCGAAGCTCGCCTACCCGCTAGGGGTCTTCCGGGTAATAATCCAGACGTGGCTACGCTAGGCTTCAGGTCTATTTGCTGATACCTGAAGCCTGAAGCCTCTCTGATGACCAGTCTCCTCCAAGCACGGCAGGGGGCGCGGGCCGGCAGTGCCTACGTCGCGGGGTCGTTCTTCATCTCCGGCCTGCTGACGTACGTCTTCCAGGGCCTCTCGGCCCGCTATCTGGGGAAGGCGGGCTATGGCGACCTGGTCATGCTCTGGTCGATGACGTTCCTCGTGGTGCAGGTTCTCTGGATCGGGGTGACGCAAACGCTGGGGCGCTTCGTATCGGAGAGGCTCTCGCGCGGCGAGGACCCGCGGCCTGTTATCTCCTCGGTGAAGCGGCTGCAGCTCGCGCTGTTGGCGGCGTTCGTCGTGGTCTACCTGCTCGCGAGCCCCCGGATCACGGACGTGCTCTTCCGCGGGAGCTGGAGGCTTACGGCCGCGTTGCTGGCGGCCGTGGCAGCCTACGCCCCCGAGTACTTCCGGCGCGGCACGTTCAACGGGCACAGGCAGGCCGCGCGCCTCGGGATCCTGCACGTTGTAGAGTCTTCCAGCCGGGCGCTCCTGACGGTGATTCTCCTGGTCGCGGGTGTCGGCGTGCTCGGCCCTGCGCTCGCCATCGTGCTCGCTCCGCTGGTCGCGGTCGTAGTCGTGCGGCCCACGCCGGAGGCGACGCCCGAAGGGGAGAGCGGGCCGTTCTCCGCCGCGAAGGCGTTCCGCTTCACCGGGCCCGTGCTCCTTTGCGTCGCTTTCGCCCAGATACTGATGAACGGTGGCCCCATCTTCCTGAGCCTGCTCGGCGGCACCCGCTCTCAGGTTGGCGTGTTCGGCGCTGCGCTGATCCTCACGCGGGTGCCGCAGTACGTGATCAGCCCCGCGATCGGCGCGCTCTTGCCTCACGCGAGTCGCGTGCTCGCGACGGAAGGCTCGAGGTCTCTGGACCGCTTTGTGGCCAGGGCCACAGGCGTAGTGGGCCTCGTCGGCGTCCTGATGGTGGGGGGCACGTGGGCTCTGGGCGAGTGGGCCATCCGGCTGTTCGCGGGCTCCGAGTTCGACACCACCCGGTGGGTGCTGGTGTCGCTGGCACTGCTCGCGGCGTTCTACTTGCTGACGGAGACGCTGAGCCAGGCGCTGTTCGCGCTGGGACACGCCCGGCTCGCCGCGCTCGGTTGGCTGGTGGGTCTGCCTGTCGCCGCCGCGTGCATGGCGCTGCCCGTCGCTGGCTTGCTCGAGCGCGTCTCGTTCGCCCTAGCCCTCGGCGCCCTCGCTTCAGCCCTCGCGCAGGCCGCGCTCTACATGACGGTCCGGAGGCGGCCGGCGGGAGGCGCGGAGCCGGTTATCGACCCCGAGGATCCAGCGATCCCATAAACCACTCCACCGTGCGCCGCAGGCCCTCGTCGAGGCCGACCTGGGCGCGCCAGCCAAGCATGCGCTCCGCTTTGGATGTGTCGGCGTAGTTGCGGCGGACCTCGCCGCGGCGCTCCTCGGTGTGGCGGACCGCGACATCCTTTACGCCGGCGGAGGCGAGGGCTGGGAGTAGCTTCTGGGCAAGCTCCTGCACGGTCGTCTCGGCGCTGGTGGCGATCTGGAAGACCTCACCCCCCACCCCCTCGACGGTCGCCGCGAGCCTTATCGCCCTTATGAGGTCGCCGACGTAGACGAAGTCGCGCGTCTGGGTGCCGTCGCCGTAGATCTCCAGGACCTTGCCGCTCGCAGCCCTCTTTATGAACCTGGCGACGACGCTGTTCTTGTGCCCCGAGAGCGGCCCGTAGACGTTGCCGAAGCGCAGGGCCACGGTGTCTATGCCGAAGGTGCGCGAGTAGGCCGAGCAGTAGCCCTCTCCTGCCAGCTTGCTCGCCCCGTAGGGGGAGACCGGGTGCGGGACCATCTCCTCGTGGATGGGCGGCTCGGCATCGCCGATGGTAGTCCCGCCGCTCGAGGCGAAGACGAACCTGCTCACGCCGTCGCGCCTCGCCGCCTCGAGGTAGTTGAGGGTGCCTATCACGTTGCTCATGCAGTCGGCTCTCGGGTCCTCTATCGAGGGCATGACCCCCGTGTTCGCGGCGAGGTGGACGATCACGTCCGCGCCCTCAGCGGCGCGCAGGGCCAGCTCCTCGTCGAGTATGTCGCCGACGACCAGCTCGACGGGAGAGCCGGCTTCCATTGCCCCGACCTCGGCTGGTCGTGTCTCGACGAACTCGCAGACGCCGGCCAGGTCCTCACGCTCGCCCACAGCCAGGTTGTCTACCACCCGGACGGCGTGGCCGCCCTCCTCCACGAGCGACCGGACCAGGGCAACGCCTATGAAGCCGCAGCCGCCAGTGACTAGCCAGTTCACGCCGCACCGTTATCTCTCACGGATAATCCTCCCTAGTCGGACCTCTTCGGTCTCCGGGCTAGTAGGGCCCGGAGGAGCAGTCCACATTTTTAGCAGATATCCAGGCCGGCGCCCGTCCCTGTTGCCCCGCCTGTGGCCCGAGGGTGGCAAAATACCTCCAAGAGGTGCCGGACGGCGGGAAGAGGAGGTCTCGTGGCGGCGCAACACGAACGGCGGTCGGTAGAGTCCGGCGAGGAGCACCCTGGGTACGTCTTCGAGCAGTTCCGGGTGGCGCGCGGATGCCTCGGCTACGTTGTCGCCGACCGGGAGACCCGCCAGGCCGCGATCGTTGACCCCGAGCTGGAGATGGTCGAGCCGATGCTCGACTTCGTCTTCAAGCACGGTCTGAAGCCCTTCTACGTGGTGGACACCCACACCCACGCGGACCACTTCTCCGCGGCGCGCGAGCTCAAAGCGAAGACGGTGGCCAGGATCGTGATGCACGAGGAGGCGCCGTCGAGCGCTGTAGACCTTCGGGTGGAGGACGGGGACCGGTTGTGGCTGGGCGGAGATCTGCCGCTGAAGTTCCTGCACACGCCGGGGCACGCGAAGGACCTGGTCTCGGTGTTGCTGCCGGGCAGGGTCCTCACCGCCGACGCGCTGCTCATAGGCTCGTGCGGACGGACCGACCTGCCGAACGGCAACGCCACCAGGCAGTACCACACGCTCTACTACGTCTTCAGGAGCCTGCCAGACGGGTTGCTCGTCTACCCAGGTCACGACTACGAGGGCCGGAGCCACTCGACTCTGGGCGATGAGAAGAAGAGCAACCCGAAGATGAACTTCCCCTCCGAAGAGGCCTTCGTCGAGTACATGGAGAGAGAGAACCCCGACGCGCTGACCCCGGTCCACCAGCTCGCCGACGCGCTCAAAGCCAACATGGCCTGATCTCCGGTCGAGGGAGCTTATATTCTCTACAATATGCGGCTGCCCGAGAGACGTGGCGCAAGCATACGCGAGAGGGATGGTTTGGAACGTACGCTAACCAGAAGAGATTTCTTGAAGGTCGCGGGGGCCGGGGCGGCCGGTATCACCCTGCTCGGGACCGCCGGTTGTAGCAGCCTCGCCCGGCTGCCCGAAGAATACCTTCCGAGGGGAGGGTCCAGGATGAACGTCGTCGTGGTGATCATAGACAGCTTGAGGAAGGACCACGTCGGAGCCTACGGCAATGATTGGATCAAGACTCCGAGCCTGGACGCGCTCGCGAAGGAGAGCCTGCGCTTCACCCGGGCCTACCCGGAGGCGATACCCTCCATCCCGGCGCGGCGCGCGATCCACACGGGCATCAGGTCCTTTCCCTTCAGGGGATGGGAGAAGTGGTGCGAGGACGACGTGGGCTTGAGGGGCTGGCAGCCAATCCCCAGGGACCAGACGACGCTGGCGGAGATCATGGCCGACCAGGGCTACCAGAACTTATTCGTCACAGACACCCTGCACCAGTTCAGGCCCTTCTACGACATGCACCGCGGCTTCGACGTCTTCCACTTCATCAGGGGCCAGGAGAGGGATCTCTTCAGGCCGCGCACGCCGGCCTCGAGCAAGAAGATAGACGAGGTCCTTATCGGGGGTCCCTCCGCCTCGCACGCCGAGGACATCATGCTCCAGTACCTGGCAAACACCATGGGCCGCGAGCGCGAGGAGGACTGGTTCGCCCCTCAGGTGTTCATGAAGGGGATGGAGTTCCTCGAGGCTGCGAGGGGCGACCAGCCGTTCTTCCTGGTAGTGGACAACTACGACCCGCACGAGCCCTGGGACCCGCCCGAGAAGTACACCTCCCTCTACGACGAGGGATATGACGGTCAGGAACCCTGGACCTCGAGCAGCGGGCCCTCCGACTGGCTCACCGAGCGCCAGCTACAGAGGATGCGCGGTCTCTACTCCGGGGAAGTTACGATGATGGACACCTGGCTTGGCAACTTCCTCGACAAGATGGCCGAGCTGAACCTCTTCGAGAACACGCTCCTCATCCTCCTCTCCGATCACGGCCACGCCTTCGGCGAGCACGGTTTCGCCGGCAAGGTCCCCGCGGCGCTCTACCCCGAGCTCACGGACATCACCTACATGATCCGGCACCCGAGCGGCAAGGGCGCAGGCCAGACTAGCGACTACTTCGCCTCGACCCACGACGTCGCCCCGACCGTGCTCGGCGCCCTGGGGATCGAAGCTCCCTCCGCGATGCAGGGCCAGGACCTCACGGTGCTGCTCGACGGCGGCGACCCCGAGCAGCCGCGCGAACACTTCACGGCCGGCTACCACGACCACGTCTGGGCCCGCGACCAGGACTACGCCATGTTCGCCGCCAGCGATGGCTCCGAACCTCACCTCTTCGACCTGCGGGAGGACCCCGAGATGAAGAAGAACATTGCAGGGTCCAACGCCGACATCGTAAAGCGGATGTACAACGATTACCTGGTGAAGGACGCGGGCGGACCATTACCCTAGCATTTCAGCACGCCTCCCTTCGGTCGGCTTGTCAGCACGCCCGCTTCGCGGGCTCTCAGCACGCCACCTGGCTCCGCCAGGCGGCTTCTCAGCTAGAAAGCAAGGAGGACGCGAGACATGGTGCTTCCCTGCGCCAGTCCAAGGATATGCCCAAAAGCGTCTCTCCAAGCGTGACCGGGCAAGAGCCCAACGGCAGAGAGAAAGCTGAAATGCTGAGAAGCGAGGGCCTTTACTAAAGGCCCGATGCGTGCTGACAAGCGCCCGTAGGGCGCGTGCTATCTTGGCTCGAAGATGACGACGCCTTCGTTCTCGAAGGCGACCCGGTAGAGATCCTTGTGGCGCTCGAAGTTTCGCCAGTTAGCGCCGGGGTATCGCTTGTAGAACACGACGTACCTGACGTCGTTCGCCTCCATGATCCGGTCTGTGAGTTCGCTATCCGGGTTTTTGAGCACCCACAGGGCGTCCCACAGCGGCCCTGCGCCGAAGGGCGGCAGGTCTCTATCGCGCCTTATGCGGGCCGCGTCGTAGGTCTGCATCCTGGTGTAGCCGCCCATTGCGAGCATCCCGCGGCTTGGGACGTAATCCAGGTACGGCGTGGCGACGATGCTGCCTCCAGTATTGTTCGTCTCGAGCCATCCGCCCGCGGCCGCGATCGCAGGCGGAGGTGGCCGGTCCTTGAGGCGCGGGCTCGGGCCGGCGGCCTGCTCCAGGTTCCGGACCGCCTGCGCTCCCACCAGGACGCCAGCCAGGAGGACCGCCACGCAGGCCACGGCCAGCGCCGGCCGGCCTCGGGGAGCGAGGGATCTCACCGCAGTCACCAGGCCGACGGCCGCGAAGATGGCCAGCGGGACACCGAAGTCGCGCTCGAAACGGTCGGGGAAGCCGCTCAAGGGTGTGCGGCTCCCCACGAAGAGCAGCAGGGTCCACAGGAGCATGGTGAGGTAGGCGAGAGCCTGCGGCGCTTCCAGCCTCCTGCGCACGATCTCTCCCGCGACGAGGAGCGTCCCGAGCAAGCCGAGCCACGCCACCGGAGCCGAGGTCGTCGCCAGCAGGTGCCCGAGGTCGTACGCTGGCTTAGTGCCTATGGCCATCGCCACGGCCTCGCCACCCCGTCCCGTATTCTCCTCGCCAAACAGCCCGGTGACGAGGCGCCCCAGGTCGTAGGTGTCCCAGGCATACAGCACCGAGAACAGCCCCAAAAGTGCAAGCGAGAGGAACAGCGCCACGCCTCTGGGCCTGTCGCGCAGGTACAGATATGGCACGAACAGGAGCACCACGAAAGCCAGCACCACTGCCAGCGAGTAGCTGGCTATCTGGTGGTAGAGCACTGTCGAGGAGCCTACCAGGGCGAGCAGCAGGCTGCCGCGGACGGAGGGGGGAGAAGCGTACGTCCCGACGAGGGCCGCGATGGCCAGGACCATGAGGAACTGTGTCCCTATGAAGTTGGGGTAACGGGCCTCGGCGAAGTGCAGGTAGGTACCGCCCAGGATGAGTCCGGAGAAGAGGGCCGCGGCCGCGCCGTACTGCCAGCCCCACAACCTGTTCGCCAGGGCGTAGCCGCCGAGCGCGGGCAGCAGGAGCAGGGTGGGGGCCAGGGTGGGGAAGACCGCCAGGGGCTCGAGCCCGCTGAGGCGCGAGATCTCCGCCGCCAGGAAGTGGAAGCCGGGGGGGTACAGCATGAAGGACTCGGTGCTCCCCGTGGAGAGCGTCATGGCGGTCATGACCGCGTGCTCGTACCGGTCCACCCCCCTCGGGTAGGGCCAGTCGTGCAGCATGGACCCGAGGTAGCCTCGCAGGAGCACGAGCAGGAGCACCACCGAGACGACGGCGTAGCGCACCGCCGGGGTAACCGCCGCGGACAGTGCATCCAGCCGCGACGAGTCGTACCGGGGGGACGTCAGCAGATGGACGATCCCCGCCAGGAGCACCAGCGGCGCGACGAGGATCGCCGCCCACGCGCCGGGGACGAGGTCGAAGAACCCCACGAGCGCGAGGGATAACGCCGCGGCGAGGAGCGCGAGGGCTGGCGTGCCCAGTGGAGCGGGCGGAGGGGCGAGAGGTACGTCAGAGCCCTTGGCTGCTCCAAAGCGTAGATATGCTACAAGGCCCGCCGTGAATACTAGTAGCGGGGCTGCGACGGCTATGGCCAGGGTCACGCCCGTGCCAAAGAGACGCGCCAGTACTAGCGCGGCGGTCGGCACCAGCGTGATGGCGAGGGCTACCGAGTAGGCGGCCTGCTCGGCGCGGTCCGTTGCGGTGCTCAGGAGCCGCGCCCAGAACCATCCCGGCAAGAAGCACACCAGGAGCGCCACGGGGAGGACCCGGATCATATCGTGGAGCACGCCGGGCCTATCTAGTTGAAGGTCGATACTTTCACGCCCGAGAGTGTATAGCAGGAGTTAGCCCAGGATAAACAATCTGCCGGCCGGCGAATATAATGGCCGCCGTGGATCAGCCAAGAAGGCTCCTGTTATCAGGAAAGACGTGCGCGGCCCTCGTGCTGCTCGCCGCATGCCTGCTGGTCGGGTGTGGTCCTTCGAGCAAAGGGGAGGTCGCGGACGTCGGGGACGGGGCCCATTCCGGGACGGCGACGAGCGACGAGCCTGCGGAGCAACCCAACATTATCCTGATCCTCACCGACGATCTGGCCGACGATGACCTCTCGTATATGCCGAACTTGCGGTCCCTGCTCGTCGAGCAGGGCACCACCTTCGAGAACGCCTTCGTAACGGACTCGCTTTGCTGCCCGAGCCGGGCCACGATCCTGCGCGGCCAGTACGCCCATAACCACGGGATCCTCGAGAACGGGCCGCCGAACGGCGGCTACGAGAAGTTCCGCTCTCTGGGCCGCCAGAACTCGACGCTGGCCACCTGGCTGCAAGACGCGGGCTACCGGACGGTGTTGATCGGCAAGTACATGAACGACTACGAGGGGACCCAGGTGCCGCCGGGGTGGGACGATTGGCACGCGGTGTCCGGCAACTACACGAGCCACGATCTAAGCGAGAACGGCAAGATCGTCAGCTACGACCCGGGGAGTTACTACATGACGGACGTTCTCGCCGATAAAGCCGTCGACTTTATCCGTGACCCGGACGGGCACGTCCCGTCTTTCCTGGTGCCGAGTCGACCCTTCTTCATGTGGCTCGGCACTACGGCGCCACACCAGCCCGCAGACCCGGCCCCCCGTCACGCGAACGCGTTCTCTGACGTCTCGATGCCGCGCCCTCCATCCTTCGACGAAGGCGACGTCTCCGACAAACCGGCCTGGATACGCGACAATCCGCCTCTGGACCCGGAGCAGATTGCCTACGCCGAGGATCTCTACCGCAAGCGCATGCAGTCGATGCTCGCCGTGGACGACATGATAGGGCGCCTGGTGGGCGAGCTGCGGAAGAGTGGAGAGCTGGACAACACCTACTTCTTCTTCACCTCGGACAACGGCTTCCACTTCGGGACCCACCGCCTGAGCGTGGGCAAGTGGACAGCCTACGAAGAGGACATCAGCGTGCCCCTGATCGTGCGCGGCCCAGGGGTGCCGAAGGGCCGGACGCTGGAGCACCTGGTTCTGAACAACGACTTCGCGCCAACCTTCGCCGATCTGGGCGGGGCCGAGATCCCGGACTTCGTGGACGGCCGGACGCTGAGGCCCCTTTTGAGCGACGACCCGCCTCCCACGGACGACTGGCGGCAGGCTTTCCTCGAGGAGGCCATGGCGGAGTCTGCCGTGGCGCCCGCCTCCGTAACCGAAGAGGCGGGGCCGCGGCTGCTGACCGGCGACGTGCAGCCCTCGGAGGAGGTGGGACGAGCTTCTCCCTTGCAGAAGTCCTCAGTCAAGGAGGCGGGACGCCCAGCCCTGAAGGCAGTGAGGACCCGGGACCACCTCTACGTGGAGTACGATAACGGGGAGAGCGAGCTCTACGACCTGGAGAAGGATCCCTACGAGCTCGACAACGTCTACGAGGATACCGACCTCGACCAGCTCTGGCGGTACGAGGGGTGGCTCGGGTCGCTGCGCGATTGCGCCGGGGAGGAGTGCCGCGCCGCCGAGGACGCAGGACCCTGAAGCCCGCCTACCTCTAGCGGCTGTCTCCCCCGGCGGCCTGACCGTCGGGCGGGACCAGCCTGAAGAGGGCGCCTTCGACCTGAGTGGTGTGCCACCCCGCCTCGTAGAGGCCGCTGGGGTTTATGTCCTCCTGGTTGATGATGTATACGGGGCCTTTCTCCGCCGCCTTCTCAGCGGCGGTGACCCCGGAGAAGTCGTCGGTCCCGTAGAGACGGTTCGCCGTCCCGAGGTCGACGTCGGCAGGCCAGACGATGTCGGCGTAGCCGATGTCCCTGTTGTGCCAGAAGGGGTCAACTAGTGTCAGATCCTGCCTGCGCTTCTCGACCAGCACGAGGTAATAGAGGTTGCTCCTGTGGTGCAGAATGGTCGCGTTCCGCTCTGCGTTCTCGGCCACATCTTCGAGGATCTGGCGTCCCCTGTAGTCCCCGCTCATGTCGTTGTTCGCGTAGGTGTCCCAGACGCCAGCCAGAGGCAAAAGCAGCAGCGCCACGGAGACAGCGCCCACAGCAACCTTCTTGGGGATCCGCTCGAACCTCTCGAGGATGCTCTGCACCTCCGAGTGCAGAAGCGTGAATCCGACGGCCATCGCGATGCAGAGCACCAGGTAGGTAGGGATGAAGTACAGGTGGATGTCCGGGATGTCGTTCTCGACGGCGTGGAAGAGCCAGCCGAAGTACAGAAAGCCCAGGAACACGGCGACCATGCGGTCCCGCAGGAAGAGGACGACGAGGCCGGCTACACCGATGGCCACTAGCCCGAGGTGGAAGTTGTCGAGGAGGTAGCCCAGGTAGAACAACAGCCGGCCAGGCAGCTCCGCCGGCCCGAAGGCAAAGAACCCGCCGCGCAGGTTGCCTCCGCTGACCACTTACCATAAACGCTCGAAGGTCGTCGGGTCGTTAGCCTTGAAGGGTGGGTCCATCGCCGACCGTATCGGGAGGTACAGATACGGCGCGAGCCCCAGCAAGAAGAGCCCTACCCCCTTCAGCGCCAGCTTCACGTCCACGAGCTTGCGCCAGTCCACGAGAGCGACGAAGAGCACGCTCGCGGGCAGGAGCAGACCGCTGGTGAGGTGGTTGGTCATGCAGAGCCCGACCAGGAAAGCGGAGAGCAGGAGGTATCGGTCGCTCCGGCGCTCCCGCCACAGGAGCAACGCGAGGATGGTGAGCGCCACGAGCAGGGCGTTTAACGTGTATACCTCGGCCATGACGGCCTGGGACCATAGGGTGCCCCCCACCCCGAAG
>JBJMIY010000128.1:0-5642 GCA_045806605.1 Rubrobacteraceae bacterium | reverse complement strand
AGTAGAGAAGCAGTTCATGGCGCGCTCATGGCGTAGTTTTTTCAAGCGGGACAGAGAAGAGCCGGCGGAGTCCGGCGTAGCGACGCGGACCGAAGACCCGCACTCTAATGGGAGTGCTCCCTCCGGGAGTGATCCCTCCGGGAACGAGGTGCTGGCGGCTGAAGAGGTGCTGGCCGAGCGGAGGGAGCCCGAGGTCGTCGAGGCTCCGGTGGAGGAGGCCGAGCCCGGCGAGGTCGAGGAGGCGCTCCCGGAACCGGGTGTGGTCGAGGAAGCGCCGGATGCCGAGACCGCGGCGGAGGCGGCGGAGGCCCAGGAGGCTGGCGGCTGGTTCGGGCGGCTTCGCGGCGGGCTAAGGAAGAGCCGGGAGACCGTAGTCGGGCAGCTCAACGCGGCTGTGGCGGAGTTCCGGGACGCTGACGACGAGGAGTTCTGGGAGAGGGTCGAGGAGATCCTCATCGCCTCCGACGTCGGGGTTACGACCACGTCCAAGCTCGTGCGGGAGCTCGAGCAGGAGGCTATGGAGAGGAACCTCACGAGTGGTGAGGAGCTCAGGGCGCTGCTCATAGAGCACGCGACGAGGATGCTCGAGGGACCCGTGGAGCTCGACGTGTCGCACGATCCCACCGTGATCCTCATGGTCGGCGTGAACGGCACGGGGAAGACGACCACGATCGGCAAGCTGGTCAACTTCCTGCCAGGCAAGGCGATGCTCGCCGCCGGGGACACCTTTCGGGCGGCGGCCATAGAGCAGCTCCAGCAGTGGGGCGAGAGGACGGGAGCGCAGGTAGTAGCCAGGGAGCGCGGCGCGGACGCGGCGGCTGTTGCGCACGACGCGGTCGAAGCGGCAAAACGAGATGGTGTGGAAGTTTTGCTCGTCGACACGGCCGGGCGGCTGCACACCAAGATCAACCTGATGGCCGAGCTGGACAAGGTCAGGCGCGTGATCGGGCGCCAGCTCCCCGGGGCGCCGCACGAGGTCCTGCTCACCGTGGACGCCACAACGGGCCAGAACGGACTCAGGCAGGCACGGATGTTCAACGAGGTCGCGGGGGTGACGGGCGTCATACTGACCAAGCTCGACGGAACGGCCAAAGGCGGTATAGCGCTCGCCATAGCCAACGAGATCGGGGTTCCCATAAAGCTGATCTCGGTCGGCGAGAAGGCCGAGGATTTGCACCCGTTCGACGCCCGCGAGTTCGCCGAAGCTTTGTTTGGAGACCTCTAGCATGTTTGACACGTTAGGAGAGAGGCTGAACACCGCGCTCGACGGGGTGCGCGGTAGCGGCAACCTCACCGAGGACCAGGTAAAGAAGGTAACGCGCGAGATACGGCTCGCCTTGCTTGAGGCTGATGTCAACTACTCGGTCGTCAAGGAGTTCGTCGGCAACGTGAGGGAGAGAGCGACCGGGGCCGAGGTCTCGAAGGCGCTCAGCCCAGGCCAGCAGGTCGTCAAGATCGTCAACGAGGAGCTGGCGAGCCTCATGGGCGGCACGGCCCACAAGCTGTCTTTCGCCGGCCGGCCGCCGACCGTCGTGATGCTCGCGGGCCTCAACGGGCACGGCAAGACGACGGTTGCGGGCAAGCTGGCGCTGTTCGTGCGCAAGATGGGCAAGAGCCCGTACCTCGTGGCTTGCGACACATACCGGCCGGCAGCGATAGACCAGCTGCAGCAGATCGGGCGCGAGCTCGGGGTCCCTGTTTACGCCGAGGGCACGGAGCCGGCGCCCGAAGAGATCGCCGAGCGCGGCATCAAGGCCGCCAGGGACGCCGGCTACGATTTCGTCATAGTTGACACGGCGGGCCGGCAGGTCGTAGACGTGGAGATGATGGAGGAGCTCAAGAGGGTGCGAAAGGCATCCAGGCCCCACTCCGTTCTTCTGGTGCTCGATGTCGTGACAGGCCAGAACGCGGTCGAGGTCGCGCAGGCTTTCCAGGAGTACGCGGACTTCGACGGGATGGTCCTCACCAAGCTCGACGGCGACGCGAGGGGTGGGGCGGCCCTCTCGGTGGTCTCGGTCACGGGGCGTCCAGTCCGCTTCGCCTCCGAGGGCGAGAAGATGAGCGAGTTCGATTACTTCTACCCTGACCGGATGGCAGGACGCATCCTCGGGATGGGCGACGTCCTCACGCTGATCGAGAAGGCCGAGCAGCAGATGGACCGCGAGGAGGCCCAGGCTGACGCCAGGCGGCTCATGTCCGGGAAGTTCACCTTCGAGGACTTCCTGAAGCAGATGCAGATGCTCAAGAAGATGGGTCCTCTCTCGGGGCTTCTAGGCATGATCCCGGGCATGGGCAAGCAGCTGCAGGGCGCGCAGATCGACGACCGGATGCTTGGCAGGGTCGAGGCGATGGTGACGTCGATGACCGCCCGCGAGCGGCAGAACCCCAAGCTCTTGCAAAACCAGAGCAGGGTGCGTAGGATCGCCCGCGGCTCCGGTTCGACCCCGCAGGAAGTCCAGAAGCTCATAAAGCAGTTCAACGAGATGCAGAAGATGATGCGGCAGATGGGCAAGGGCGGCGGAATGCCGCGCATGCCGGGCCTGCCCGGAGGCCTGCCCGGACGCAGGTAAGCTTGCACCTACGAGAGGAGAGAAGATGGCGGTAAAGATCAGGCTGGCCAGGCACGGTGCGAAGGGCGCGCCATTCTACAGGATAGTGGTCGCTGACTCCAGGAGCCCGCGCGACGGCCGGTTCATAGACCGGATCGGGACCTACAACCCGCGCACGGAGCCCTCAGACATCCAGGTGGACGCGGACAAGGCGCGCCAGTGGCTAGAGAAAGGGGCCCAGCCAACGGACCAGGTCCGGAAGCTGTTGAAGGTCTCCGGGGTCCTTTAAGGACGCGGCGTGGGACAGCTCGAAGAGCTCGTGCTCGTCCTGGCGCGTTCGCTCGTCGACGAGCCGGACAAGGTAGAGGTCTCGGGTACCGAGACCGACTCGCGCGTGGACCTGGAGCTCAGGGTGGCTCAGGATGACATGGGCAAGATCATCGGCCGCCAGGGACGCACTATACGGGCGATCCGGACGGTCGCCAAGGCCGCCTCGGTCAAGCTGGGCAAAAGGGTCACCGTGGAGGTCCCGGACTAGGGGCGTGGAGCCCTCCGATCCCGTGGTAATCGGTCACGTGGTCGCGCCCCACGGCAGGCGCGGGACCCTGAGGGTGCGCGCCACCGGCGCTGGCAGGCACCTGCGAGAAGGCGCCGAGCCGATCATCGCCGGCCGCCGCAGGCGCATCTCCCTGGTACGCCAGACCCCGAAAGGTTTCCTGGTGGATCTCGAAGACGTCGGGGACCGCTCAGGGGCGGCCGCCTTGAGGGGGGAAGGGCTCGTTCTCGACCGCTCCGAGCTCGATGCGCCCGGCGAGGACGAGGTCTACGTGGACGACCTGATCGGGCTTACCGCCGTCGGCGAGGCCGGCGAGGTGTTCGGGACTGTGCAGGAGACGTTCGAGACCCCGGCCCACGAAGTCCTGGTAGTGCGCGAGGAGAAAGACGCTCCGGCGCGTTACGTGCCCTTCACCCGCGAGCACGTGCCGGACCTGGATCTCGCCTCCGGCCGCATCATCATCCGTCCGCCGGAAGGCTGACGCCGTGAAGTCCATCGACGTGTTCTGCGTGTTCCCCTCCGTGGTAGATGCCGCTCTGGGCGTCGGCGTCGTCGGCAGGGCGATCGAGCGTGGTGCCGTCGGCTACCGCAGCTTCGACCTCAAGGAGCACGCTCCCGGCGGCCGCATAGACGACATGCCCTTCGGGGGCGGAGCGGGGATGGTGGTGCGCGTGGACGTCGTCGCCAGGGCGCTCGAGGCAGTGTATGGAGTCCCCGCGAGGGAAGTCAAAGAGGAGCGGCGGGTCGTCCTCACGGAGGCCTGGGGGCGCCCGATCGACCAGCGCTACGTCAACGAGGTCGCTGAAGGGCCGGACCTCACGATCATCTGCGGACGCTACGGCGGCGTGGACGAGCGGGTGCGCGAAGCCCTCGCGACGGAGACGGTCTCGATAGGCGACTTCGTGCTCTCAGGAGGGGAGATCGTGGCGGCAGCGCTCGCTGACGCCGCCATTAGGGGTCTCGAAGGCGTGCTCGGGAACAGGGATAGCCTGGTCGGGGAGTCGTTCTCGGGAGAAGGCGTGATCGGGCCTCCGCAGTACACCCGCCCCGCCGATTGGAACGGTACACCGGTCCCCGACGTGCTCCTTTCCGGCGACCACGCGAAGATAAAAGCCTGGCGCGAAGAACAGGCACGCCTGAGATTCTCTCAAAGAGACCTCTAGAGAATTAATCGCGTACAAGACCCGCGGGAACTCCCGCTCGGGACACATTCTCTGGCGCAGCCTCTCTCGCGAAATCTGCTTCATGAGATGCGCCATAGCCCGATCACCCGAGATGGAGAGCCGCTCTTCGGCATGCTATTATCCGGCAATCACGAGAAGTTCCGCGTCCCGTGCCAACGCGCCTCGCGAGAGAGTAGGGTGCGGGCGACCGGAGGAAGGTCTCCTTGGCCTTCAGGTTATCCACCCACGAGAGGAGCGAGCATGATAACGAGCGAGAATTTGCAGCAGAGGGACGTCACGTTCAAGCCGGGCGACACGGTACGGGTGCACTACCGCGTCATAGAGGGCAACCGCGAACGAATACAGGTATTCGAGGGTCTGGTCATAGCCCGCAAGGGCGGGGGCATCAACGAGACGTTCACGGTCAGAAAGAACTCCTTCGGCGTCGCTGTGGAGAGGGTCTTCCCGCTTCATTCGCCCAAGATAGCGAAGATAGAGGTCGTCTCCAGGGGCGCGGTGCGTCGCGCCAAGCTCTACTACATCAGGGACAAGGTCGGCCGCAAGGCGAGGGTCAAGAAGGCCAAGAAGTAACGAAGAGCTGTGGCCGGGACCCTCTCGAGGAACGGCTCCCGCAAGGAAACCTCCCTCTACGCCTTCGATGCCGCGTGGGTGTCCGAACGCAGCGCGCCGCTGGCCGGGGCCGACGAGGCGGGCCGGGGCGCCCTCGCGGGGCCGCTCGTGGCCGCCGCGGTGGTCCTCGGAGAAGGTGAGATCTCCGGCCTCAACGACTCCAAAACCCTGAGCGCGAACGTCCGCGAGAGCCTCTTCGTCGAGGTGCTGCGCCGCGCCGAAGCCGCCTCTGTCGTAGCCTTCCCGGCCTGGTGGATAGATGAGTTCGGCGTCGGTCCGGCCAACAGGGAGGCGCTCCGCCGGGCCATCGTCTCGCTCGAGCCCCACGCCGGTTGCGGCCTCGCCGACGGCAACCTGGCGCTCG
Organism: Rubrobacteraceae bacterium; assembly: GCA_045806605.1. Taxonomy (GTDB): domain Bacteria; phylum Actinomycetota; class Rubrobacteria; order Rubrobacterales; family Rubrobacteraceae; genus JALYGY01. The sequence continues at coordinate 380 of JBJMIY010000128.1, read as the reverse complement.
GCCCCGAGATAGAGTGCCTGCCCAGGGCGGACGGCACGAGCGCAGCCGTCGCAGCGGCGAGCGTGGTCGCAAAGGTCTTGCGCGACGATGCCATGCGCGCCCGCGCCGGTGAGCAGGCAGGATACGGCTTCGAGAGGAACTGCGGCTACGGGACGCCCGAGCACCGGCTCGCGCTCGCCCAGCTCGGTCCCTGCCGGGTCCATCGCCTGAGCTACGCCGGGGTCCGCCCCTGAGCAAACGTTCTGCCGGCACGTGGGGCGAGGAGCTCGCGCTGCGTTACCTCACCCAGAAGGGCTATTAAGCACTACTCTACCTCTTGTACCCGCCATAACTAGCGGGGCGGGAAACCCACCTTATTGAGGTTCGCATCGAGCCTCCCG
>JBJMIY010000127.1:0-4058 GCA_045806605.1 Rubrobacteraceae bacterium | reverse complement strand
AGTTGCGCCGCCCGATAGAGGACCTCGAGGAGGAGGCCCGCGACGTGCTCTTCGGGGGCAGGCCTCGCACCACGGGAGCATAGTCTCCCAAGTGACTTCGCGCCGTGCGGAAGAACGTAGCTATCGACTTGTCGAAGGGAGACACGATGCAGAAGCGCACACTTGGAGACACTTACTCGCGCGAACACTCCAAAGCGCAGGTTCAGACTCCAGGTTTAAATCTTGCGCGTACCTGGTAGGGTCGGCAAAGACACTGCACGCTCCGCTCTATCGCCCGCAGCGGCGAGGAAAGGAGAAGGGCATGATCACGGTAACCGAAGAGGCGAAGGATCTCTTCATGAACGTCGAGCGTCCCGACGGTACAGTGCTTCGTCTCGACCCCGTGGTAGACCAGGGCACCGGAGAGACCCAGATCGGCATCTCCGCCGGCGAACCGATGAGCGGAGATCAGGTAGTCGAGCACCAAGGGGAGACCCTGCTGCACATCGCCGCCCCTGTGAGCGAGGCGCTCGACGGCAGCACCCTGGACGCGGTCGACACCCCCCAGGGACCGGGCATCGGCATCACTACTCCCGACTCGTAAGAGGCCAGAGGAGCCTCGCAACGCTTTTCAGGCTGCCGATTTCAATCTACAGGTGATCAGGTAATTCCTGATGCCCGAGACCTGTAACTTCGAGCCTCTCTGATAAAATCACTCCGCCGCGCTAAGCGGGGAGCTGGCGATGCCCTGTACCTGCGATCGCCTAGCAGGGCCTAGACCCCCGCCCGAGGCGGCCCGTGTTCGGTAGAGACCGGTGACCGCGGCGTTGATGGCCGGGTCCCGGGCAATGAGGCCCCGTGAACCGTGTCAGGACCGGGAGGTAGCAGCACTAAGCGGGTAACCTCATGTGCTTCGGGGTAGCTCGGCCGGAGCTAGCAGCCGGGAGTTCGCCGGGTTCGGGCCCGTCGACGGCGGGGTGCGCGGCATTTTCGTGGCGGAGACCTTCTTAGTGGATGTTGCCGTGGTGCGTCGAGCACCGATGGTCCTTGCCGGGTCGTCCGGTATACTTGCTGCGTGAGCCTTACAGCCTCCTCATCCACATGAACCACACCACGCTCTACCGCAAGTGGCGGCCCAGGCGTTTTGGCCAGGTCGTCGGCCAGGAGCCGGTTGTGCGTACCATCAGCCGGGCCATAGAGACCGACCGCGTCGCCCACGCCTACCTGTTCTCTGGACCCAGGGGGACTGGGAAGACGAGCACGGCGAAGGTGCTCGCGATGGGGTTGAACTGTGCTCAGGGGCCGACGCCGGAGCCGGACGGGACATGCGAGAGCTGCCGCGCGATCATGAACAACTCCTCGCTCGACGTGGTCGAAATGGACGCGGCTTCGAACCGGGGGATAGATGAGATTCGGGACCTCAGAGACAGGGTGAACCTCGCCCCCGTGGCCGGCAGGATGAAGGTCTACATCATAGACGAGGTCCACATGCTTACTCCCGAGGCCTTCAACGCCCTCCTGAAGATGCTCGAGGAGCCCCCCGAACACGTCGTCTTCGTTCTCGCCACCACAGAGAAGCACAAGGTGCTCCCCACCATCATAAGCCGCTGCCAGAGCTTCGACTTCCGCCGTCCCGGCGTCGAGACGCTCAAAGAGAAGCTGGCCGAGATAGCGGAGGCCGAGGGCATAACGGTAGAGCCGGAGGCGCTCACGGTCATAGCCCGCGAGGGCAGGGGCTCCTTCCGCGACGCCGAGGGCCTCCTCGACCAGCTCTCCACTTTCGCGGAAGGCCAGATCACGGCTTCGATGGTGCGTGAGCTGCTCGGGAGCGTCGGCCCCGAGACTCTCCTCGAGACGACCTCAGCTCTCTACGAGCGCAGGGCCGCAGACGCCTTGCGCATTGTGGACCGGCTCTCGAACCAGGGCAGGGACCTCGGCCAGTTCGTCGGGGAGCTGATCTCGCACCTGCGAACCGTGATGCTCCTGCCGTACGCCCCCGAGGTTGCTCTAGCCGAGGTCGGGGCCGACGAGCGCGGGCCGCTCGAGGAGCAAGCGCAGACCATCCCGACGGCAGAGGTCGTGCGGCTCATCGAGGCGCTGGACGGCGCTCTGGGGCGCATTAAGCGCGGCGGGGATCCCAGGCTCGAGCTGGAGCTCTCCTTCCTCAGAGTGACCCGCGACTATACCGAGCCCTCGGTCGAGAGGCTCCTGAGCCGTCTGGAGGCGCTGGAGCAGGCAGCCGAAAAGGGAAGCCTGGCCGGAGCGAGACCCAGGATCATGGCCGACGAGGTCACGAGAGTTGAGGAGGCAACGGCGGCCGATCCTGTGACTTCGGAAGTAGAGTCGCTGCTTGACGATCCTCGCGAGCCTGAGGCTCCCGCGCCGGAGGAATCGGGCGGCGACGCGGTGAATGCCCAGGTGACCGTAGCGGCTCTGTCCTCCCGGTGGAGGCAGCTAATGGAAGACCTGAAGCGGAACCGTCAGGCCCTCACGGCCACGGTGTTTCAGGAAGGGCGTCCCGTAGGTTTCGAGGACAACGTTCTGGAGATCGCGTTTCCCAAAGAGTCGGACTTCCACGCCAGAGAAGCCAGGAAATCCCGACACGCGGATGCCCTGGGGGAGGTAATCGAGAAGCACTTCGGCGTGAGACCCCGCCTGGAATGCCGGATCGCCGACGGCCCGCTCGAGGCTCCTTCAGAGGCCGCGGAGCGCGGCCCGGCGTTGGGGATGGAGGCCGACAGGGATGAGCCCGCGCGACGCGCCACCGGCGGAGAGGCTTCGCACGGTGCTGCGGACGATTCGCAGGCAGCCAGCAGCCCCGGCGCAGGCCCGGACGCGGCAGGTCTCGACGATAAGATCGGCAGCGAAGACGAGGTTTTCGAGATGGCTCGGGAGCGCGGTCTGTTCGGCCAGGACGGAGAGGGCTAACGTGGGCGGCACAATAAACGTCACGTCGATCATCTCTCTGTCGGTAATGGTGACCTCGATGCTCCAGTGAAGCGTTCGGCATCACGCCAGGTTATGTATCCATCACCGTCGACCAATCCGGCCAGGTAACCTGAGTCCGCTTCCTTTTCAGGTAGCAGGGCCACGGCCACCCCTAAGGATGCCCCGCTTCTCCCGTTCCTTGGGGGCAGCGGGGAAGGGCGGGGCGCATCTGGAGGGACGGTGAGAAACCTGCTACTGCGCTCCCGCCCAGTGTGCACCCTAACAGGCAGCGATGAATCCGCGATGAATTGTGGCTCTGGTACACCCTTTTCGCTGCCCTGGAACGCGGGCCGGGAGAGAGAGCCTGAGATACCCGTAAATAGTGGGGGCGCGGAAAGGAAAAGCGAATCGCCCCCCTCCCTACTAGCAGCTTAGTGTCCAGCAAAAGCGTTAGACAATTAGCTGTCGGGCCCTAGGCTACACAGTTCGGATCATTCAGGGCGCTTGGACACATCTGGCCGGGCGGGGTCTCATCTCAAGCCGCCTCTTGTCGGCCGGGAACTCGGGTTGCTAAGAAAGCCTCTGGTTCTGTTGGGAAGACGAGGCGCACCCTGCGACCGGGCTTCCCTCCGCCTGCGAGCTCAAGGGCCCGTTGGATGGAAGACGTTGTGAACCGTGCCCGGCGCGTGATAGCGCCCTCACTGATCTCCAGGGTCACGTGTATCATCTTCGTACTCCTCTTCTACTTAACTTCCTCTCCGCCGGCCGGTGGAGCTACAGAGGCGCCAGCGCCCAACATCTGAAGCGTACTCTCCAAGTAACGGAGCGTACATCCCCTAAATGGGCGAACTTTTTCTAGTTCAAATGGGCTAGAGAAAAGTCTCCTCCCTCGAAGCAGAAGCCAACGCGTACCTGACCGATCCGAACTCCGGCGCTCTGCGGCTCAGGTTAGAGAACGCCCACGCAGGGGTCGAGGCGGCAGCGGTGGAGGCATGGCGCAAGGGCGGCTCGACGAGAGGCGCTAGGCGGCGTTAGCCCTCGTCAACCTTCACGCCCGTCTCGGAGCGCAACCACAGCGAGAGGTGAGTGGGCTGCATCGTCTCCCTCACCACCCCCACCAGGGTGTCGCTCAGCGCATCCAGGTCTGTCTC
>JBJMIY010000126.1:0-3276 GCA_045806605.1 Rubrobacteraceae bacterium | reverse complement strand
GGTCTCGAGGGCTTTCGACAGGAAGAGGGACGGACTATCCCCCCACTCGAGCTCCTGAAGAGCCTGGACAAACTTCCCCCGCGCCCCGGCCTTCTAGTCGGGAGCTACGGCGACTTCGAGGTCGAGGAAGACGGCGTCGGCCGGGGCGGCGAGGGCTGTCGCCGCCATCCCGAGGTTCGAGGCGGGGACTGCCAGGACGGAGCGCGGCGTTCTCATCTTCTGTCGAGCAGAGTCTCCACGGGCTCGCCGCGGATGGAGGCGTCGAGGACCTCCATCGGGTGGGCCGTAGGAATATCGTCACCGGTCTTCTTGAGGCTGGCCTGTATCTGGAGGATGCAGCCGGGGTTGGAGGTGACGAGCATCTGCGCGCCGGTCTTGAGGACGTTGTTCGCCTTGCGCTCGCCGAGCTCGGCGGCGGGCTCGGGCTCGACCATATTGTAGATACCTGCGGAGCCGCAGCAGATCTCGGCTTCCTTTATCTCCCTGATCTCGACCCCCGGTATCTCTTTCAGAACCGTGCGCGGCTGTTTGCGGATGCCCTGCGCGTGCCCGAGGTGGCAGGCGTCGTGGTAGGCGACGGAGAGGGGCAGCGGTTGGCGCTCGGCTGCGGGTCCGATCTCGGCCACGAACTCCATCACGTCCATGACCTTCTCCGAGAAGGCCCTGGCGCGGTCGGAGTACTCGGGATCGTCGCGCAGGAGGTGACCATACTCCTTCATCGTCGAGCCGCAGCCTGCGGCGTTGACGATCACGTTGTCCAGATCCAGCCTCTCGAACGTGTCTATGGTCTTCCTCGCGAAATCCAGGGACTCCTCCTCGCGCCCGGCGTGGGTACTGAGAGCGCCGCAGCAGCCCTGGCTCTTGGGCGCGACGACCTCGCAGCCCTCCGCGGCGAGCACCCGGACCGTCGCGGAGTTTACCCGGGAGAAGAAGACCTGTTGCACGCATCCCAGGAGGACGCCGACCCGCCTGCGCTTCTCGCCGGCCGGTCCGGTGAACTCGGGGATCGTCTCCTCCCTCCCCAGCTTCGGCATGAGGGCCTCCATCGCCCGCATGCGCGCCGGGAGCCGGTCCATGACCCCGGCTTTGCGAAGCCTCTCACCGATACCGAAGCGCTGGTAGAGCCGCAGGGGACCCGCCGCCAGGCGCAGACGGTTGCGGTAGGGGAACAGCTGGAAGATCATCTCCCGGAACGCTCTGTCGTCGGAGCGGCGCTCGTAGCGGCGCTCGATCTGTGCCCGCGTGGCCTCGATGAGCTTGTCGTACTGCACGCCGGAGGGACAGGCGGTGACGCAGGCCATGCACCCGAGACACAGGTCCCAGTGCCTGACCATCGTGTCGTCCATCGCCTCCTCGTCGAGGCCCTTGTTCATCAGGTAGATGCGCCCCCTTGGCGAGTCCATCTCCTCGCCGAAGAGCACGTAGGTCGGGCAGGTCGGCAGGCAGAAGCCGCAGTGGACGCACTCGTCTATGAGCTTCTTGTCCGGCGGGTGGTGGTCGTCGAAGGCCGGGAAAAGGTAGCTGCCGCTCTCGGGCCGGTCCCTTCCCACGGTCTGCTGGAGCGAGTCGGTAGTGGCCGCGAAGGTGGTCTGCCCCACGTCCTCCGGGCTGCCGGCGCCGATGGCCTCGGCCGCCGCTTTCTCCCGGGGCGTACCCTCATCGTCGCGCCTCTCGGTGGCGCCGGTCGCCTCGTAGCGACCCTCGCCGTCACGCTCCGTCACTAGACACCTCCCACAAACCTGCCGGGGTTCATGCCGCCCCGGGGATCAAACTTCTCCTTTACCCGCCTTATGAGGCCAAGGTAGTCGCCACCCTGGTCCCACGCGCCGACCCTGTTCTTCAGAGACAGCGGGGCCTTCTGTAACGTTACGCTGCCCCCTCTGCGGAGCCAGATCTCGCGCAACTCCTCGACGAACCCGGCCCGGGCGTCCTCGTCTCCGCCAGAGAACCCGACGAAGGTTACGCCGCTGGCGGCGTGGCCCGTGATGCGGGGTTGGTCGAGCCCTCTGCGCTCCGCAGCCCCGAGGACCGTTCCCAGCACGTCCGCGAGGTCAGCCGGTGGGGCGGAGAGCTTGATGACGGCCTCGTCCTCAGCGGCCGTTGATGGGCCGAGATGACCCGTCTCCTCGCCGGAGAGGATCCGGACCTCCCCGAAGGGGTTGAGCAAGAAGGAAGCGGCCTCGACCTTCTCCTCGATGCCGGCCGGTATGCTCTCGAGGAGCACGGTGAGCAGCCTGGCGTCCTCTCCGTAGTGCAGCTCGACGGCCGTCGGCTCGACCTGGGAGTGCATCATGGCCTGGGCCGCCCCAGCCGCCGCCTCGGGCCTCTCGACCTCGACGGCGACCCTCCTCGACACCTGGGGGATCGGATGCAGCCTGAAGTTGGCGGTCACGATGATGCCTAAAGTGCCCAGAGAACCTGTGAATAGCTTGGAAAGGTCGTAGCCGGCCACGTTCTTGACGACCTTGCTGCCGGCCTTCGCCACAGTTCCGTCGTGCAGAACGACGGTTATGCCGATGATAAGGTCCCTGATGGTCCCGTACCTGTACCTCCTCGGCCCCGAGGCGTTGGCCGCGATGATGCCCCCGATCGTAGCCCCCCTCTCCGGCGGATCTATGGCGAGCATCTGGTCCGAGCCGGAGAGCTGTTCCTGCAAATCTTGCAGTCTTATGCCAGCCTGTACCCTCACCACCTGGTCGCCGGGGACGTGCTCGATGATCTCGTTCACGCGCGCAGTGCTTACTATGAGGTCCAGCGACGCCGGCGGGTCGCCGAGATGCATCTTGGTTCCGCTACCTCGCGGAGAGACCACGAGCCCCTCGCGGCTCGCGAGCTTCATCAGCTCGCTCGTCTCCTCGACGGAGCCCGCCTCGACGACGAAGGAGGGCTCAACGCCGTCCACGGCGTCTTCCGGGGTAGCCTCGCGGACGTTGTCCGCGCCCACGATGCTCTGAAGCTCGTCTACGGGGATGTTCGTGCGCGTGTCCATCAGAACTGCTCCACGATGCCGGCCTTCTGGAGGGGGTGCATCTGGAAGGGGCCGGGCCTCTCTCCGCACAGGCGCGGGGTAGGGAAGATCTTGCCGGGGTTGCAGATCTGGTGCGGGTCGAAGGCGCACCGCAACAGTTGCATGACGTTCATATCGTCGGTAGTGAACATCCTTGGCATGTACTTCTTCTTGTCCTGGCCGATGCCATGCTCCCCCGTGAGCGAGCCCCCGTGCTCCAGACAGGCGAATACGATCTCCCCGGCGAGCTCCTCTGCCCTCTGGGCCTC
>JBJMIY010000125.1:0-13664 GCA_045806605.1 Rubrobacteraceae bacterium | reverse complement strand
ATCTCGATGATCCTCGCGCGCCCCATGGTGGCCCCGAGCGGCATCCGGTCCATCCCTTCCCTGTCGCGCACGAAGTGCACCGGCGCGTCCATGTGAGTGCCCGTGTGCGAGCCGAACGACATCTTCGAGACGTTGGCTACGTCGCCGCGTTTCATGTCGAGCATCCTCTCGATGCGAACAGGTGGTTGTCGGGCCAATGGACCATCCCGCTGCGGAGTGGGACGGAGACGTCGATCCACCCTTTCTCGCCAGACGCTCGCGTCTCTGCAGCACACACTGAAATTCTCCTCTCCACAACAAGGTCAACATGCCGGCACCGCACGACAAACCGCGTCGCCTCGGGTACGCGAATGTTCGTTCGCTAAAGCCACCCGGCGCCTTTCAGGCTTCGGTAGAGCAGCGCCGTGATCAACACTATCAGCACCAGCAACAGCGGATAGCCGGCCTTCCAGGCCAGCTCCGGCATGTAGGTAAAGTTCATACCGTAGATGCCGGTGAAGATGGTCGGGACCGCGAGGATGGCCGCCCAGGCGCTGATCTTCTTGACTTGATCGTTCTGTTCTATGCTCGCCTGCGTGAGGTTCTTGACCTCCTCGTTCTGGTTCACGCTTACCAGCGTGAGGTTCAGCACGACGATACTCGAGAGCAGCTCGTGGAAGGCCTCGATCTGCTCCGTCGCCCGTAGCACGTGATCCTCGACGTCGCGCAGATGCCTGCCTACCTCCGAGTCGACGTCGTACACATCGCCCTTCATCAGTCGCTGGAGCGCCGTGGCAAGCGGTCGGGTCGCCCGGTGAAACTGGATGACCTCACGCGAGAGGTCGTATATCCTGCGCGACACGCCCGGGTTACCCCCGAACACCTCCGTCTCGACCTCGTCGATGTCCCGCTCCAGGTTCTCGATAACCGAGGCGTAGTCGTCGACGACGTGATCCATGATCGCATAGAGTACGGTCGCAGGCCCCTTGCGGAGCAACCCGGGCTCGTTCTCTATCGTGCGGCGCACGCCGTGCAGCGATGAAGGCTCGCCATGGCGCACCGTAACGATAAAGTCCGGTCCTACGAACGCATGAATCTCGCCGAACTCCACGGTCCTCGAACTTTCGAGGTAGCGCGCCGACTTGAGAACGACGAAGACCGAGTCGCCGTAGCGATCCACCTTGGGCCGCTGGTGAGCCTTGATCGCGTCCTCGACCGCCAGCTTGTGCAGATCGAACTCGCCGGTAACGGAAGCGAACTCCTCCGCACTGGGCTCGTAAAGACCGACCCAGGCGAACCCGCCCTGGTCGCGGCAGGAGTCGTACACGCCTTCCAGAGGACGCGAAGGGCTACGTAGACCGTCCACGTAGATGGCGACGTCGACGATCATCGCTCCGCGTTGCCTCCAGGCGAAAGCCCTGCCAAGTTTTGCATCCAATCCCTCAAGTCGTGCTTCCCAGTACGGTCGACCTTCTCACGCCCTACCCCTGATCCGGCGCCGGATGAAGCCGCGTACCGGCCTGGGTGAATACTCCTTCCTCCGGACCTGTGCCCGAAGCCCGCTGATGCTGCCACGATCGCATCGTTCCCATCGGCCGGGTCATTCGGGGATCACGCGGTATCAGCCAGACTCGACCCCGGATGCCGGGGTCAGCGACGCCTCGTCCGGGCCATCAGAGCCGGCCGGATACTCGCGCAGCGGAACCTGACCGCTCCTCCAGGCGTCCAATATCGGCTCGGACACCCGCCACGCCTCTTCGGCCTCGTCGGCCCTCACGAAGAGCGTGGTGTTTCCCTCCAGCAGGTCCTCGAACACGCGCGCGTAGGCGGAAAAGAACTCCCTGGGGGCGAAGCCCGCGGTCAGCTCTATCTGGTCCAGGTCGAAGGGGTCGTAGGGGCCGTTGACGTTCAGGTTCAAGGACACCTTGTCGGGTGCCAGTTGCAGGCGGAGTACGTTGGGATGGGGCACGCCGGCCCGCTGGAAAGCCAGGTGGGGCACCGGCTTGAAGTGGACGGCGATCTCACCCCGGAAGCGGCTCAGGGCCTTGCCGCTGCGCAGCACGAACGGCACCCCCGCCCAGCGCAAGTTGTCGATCATGAACGTAACCTGGGCGAAGGTCTCGGTCTCACGGGCGGGGTCCACGCCTTCTTCGTCAGCGTAGGCCAGGATGCTCCTCTCCTCGACCGTGCCGGCGCTATAGCGGCCGCGGATGGTCTGGAGTTGGGCCTCCTCGGGTGTGAGGGGCCGGATGGACCTGAGCAGATCCACCTTGCGGTCGCGGAGGTTGCGCCGGTGAAGTTCGGTGGGGGCCTCCATTGCCGTGAGGCACAAGAGCTGGAGGAGGTGGTTCTGGATCAGGTCCTTGTAGGCGCCGGCGCGGTCGAAGTATCCGGCCCGGCCTTCCAGCGCGAGGGTCTCCTCCCAGTGGATCTCGACGCGCTCTATGTAGTTGCGGTCCCATAAAGGTTCGAAGATGCCGTTGGCGAAGCGCAAACCCATGATCGTGGGGAACGGCTGCCAGGCGAGGAAGTGGTCTACGCGGAAGATGTCTTTCTCCGGGAGGAACCCGTGCAGCAGCCGGTTCAACGCCTGGGCAGATTCGAGGTTCTCCCCGAAGGGTTTCTCGATGGCGAGCCGGCTCCCATCCGGCAGGTTGGCCTCCTTCAGTGCCTCGATCGTCGGCGCGAAGACCGCCGGAGGCAAGGCCAGGTAGGCGAGGATCGGCCTATCCAGGGGCTGCAGGGCCGAGATCACGCTCCCCGCGTCGGTGACGTCGGCGGCGCGGTACTCGAGAACCTCGTCGGCCATCCGCGCGCGGGTGCCGGCGGACACGTTGGGCGCGTGGCTCTTCAGGCTGTCCACGACGAACGAGCGGAAGCCTTCCCCGTTGTCATCCCACCGTTTCCTGTCGACCCCCGTGATCTTGATGTCGCCCGCCAGCTTGCCCTCCTCGTAGAGCTTGGCGAGCGCGGGGATCAGGTACCTGGCCGTCAGGTCCCCCGTGGCCCCGAAGATCACTATGCGTTCCACCACGAACCTCCTTCAAGGTTTTCTGTACCGTCGGCCGGATGCTCAGACGCCGAAGGTGTAACGTTCGCCGGCTCCGATCTCTTGCGCCTCCTCACCGACGCGAACCTCGACGGGGGGTCCGAAGCCCTCACCGCGCGAGGCGACGGCCAGGGTGTCGCCTTCTAGGGAGACCTCCAACGGCGTCCCGTGAAACAGCATGGGGAACGACAGGCCGTCAAGGTTACCCACCGGCTTGGGGTCGAAGTGGAGCACCCCGTCGCGGATCACGGTCCCGAGGTAGCCGCGTTGTATGAGGTCCAGGGTTCCCGCCATGACCCCCATGTGGATGCCCTCCTGGGTGGTGCCGCCCTGCACATCGCCGACGTCGCTCTCCAGCGCGACCATGTACCTCTCCCACGAGCTCTTCGGGTCGATCTCCGCCAGGATGCCGGCGTGCGCAATAAAGCTCAAGGTGGAGCCGTGGGAGGTCCTGTGATCGTAGTATTCGGTGTTCTTCCTGACCATCTCAGGCGTGTACTCGTAGCCCAGTCGCTCGAAGAGGCCCCGGATCTCGTCTTTGGCGAAGAGGAAGAAGAGGAGCACCGCGTCGGCCTGCTTGGTGAGCTTGTACTTGTCCGGGTCGTCCCCCTCGGCGCGCAGGATGCGGTCGAGACGCTGGATGTTGCCGTACTTCTCGCGGTAGTGGTCCCAGTCCAGCTCCTCCAGATCCTCGTAACCCTCGAACTGGCTGATGAGCCCGTCGCCGTGGAACGGTACGAACATCTTGCGGCTCATCTCCTTCCACCTCTCGACCTCCTCGTCGGTGAGGCCGATCCTGGCGCGCAAAGCCTCTCGACGGCGTTCGGGGAGCAACTCGAGTACTTTCAGGACGATATCGGAGAGCCAGGCCACCATCACGTTGGTGTAAGCGTTGTTCCGCAGTCCCTCTTCTTCCGAGTCCGGATATTTCTCGTGGAACTCGTCCGGGCCCATGACGCCGTGGATCTCGTATCGGTCCCGTTCGGGGTTGAAGTGGGCGATGGAGGACCAGAAGCGTGCGATCTCCAGCATCATCTCAGCACCGTGGTCGAGCAGGAACTCGAAGTCCCCTGTCGACTCGTAGTAGCGCCAGATGTTGTAGAAGATGTCCGCGCTCACGTGCCGCTGGTTGTGGCTCAGGTCCGGCTCCCACTTCCCCGACTTGGGGTTGAGGTGCAACGTCTGGGTCTCCTCCTGGCCGTCGGAGCCGCTCTGCCAGGGGAACATCGTCCCCTCGTAGCCGGCCTCTCTGGCCGCCGCGCGGGCCTCGTCCATGCGACGGTAGCGGTACATCAAGAGCTCGCGCGTTATCTCTGGCAGCCGGTAGTTGAGGAAGGGATAGATGAAGAGCTCGTCCCAGAAGATGTGTCCGCGGTAGGCCTCACCGTTCAAGCCCCGGGCGGGGACGCCGGCGTCAAGGTCGGCGGTGTGCGGCGAGCAGACCTGGAGTATGTGCGAGATGTGCAGCCGGAGCAGGAGCTGGACCCTGTCGTCTTTGGGGACGCGCACGTCGCAGAGCTCCCACAACTCGTCCCACGCCCGCGCATGGCGCTCGAAGGCTTCATCGAACGTCCCGTAGCGGTTAACCGCCTTCCCGGCGTTGACCAGCGGCTCGTTTATGGCGGCGTCGCGCGAGGTGTAGAAGGCGAGCATCTTCTCGATGTGCACGGGCTCCTTCTCTCTCACCTCGAAGGAGAGCACCTGGTGGATGTAGTCCTGCATCTGGTAGAGGCTGCGATCGAGGTCGAGCGGTCCTTCCTCGCCGTAGACGCGGGTGCGTACCGCCTCGGCGACGTAGATGCGCGACTGGCGGGTCCGCACCTCCAGGGCGATGGTCTCGGGGCCGAACGTCCTTGGGGAGACCGGGTCGAGGTGCCTCCCTTCGAGCTGCCGGTAACGGGCGACGCCCCTGTTCGTGACCCTGCCGTCCAGCGACGAGATCACCTCCACCCTGCCAGACCAGTTCTCGGGCGTGATGGTCCACTGCATGGCAGCCTGGTGCATGTCGGCCATGCTGACGAAGCGCCTCGTCTCGAACGAAGTCTCGCGGCCCGCCCTGTCACGGATGCGCAGAGCGCGTACGACCGTGGCGTTGCGGATGTCGTACTCGTGCCGGTAGGAGAGGAGCTCGACGTTGCTCATGTCGATGGCCTCCTCCCCTTCTATGCGCAGCTCCAAAAGGAGCCAGTTCGGGAGGTTGACCAGGTCCTCGTTGAGGACGGGCACCCCGGCCATGATGGTGGTCTCCCTGTTGAAGCCGCCGTGGGCATACGTGCCGGGGTAGCTCACCCCGTCGGCAGCGGCCCACGCCAGGGCGCCCCGCGTGCAGAAGTAGCCGTTGCCGGTGGAGGTCAACGCCTCGCGCAAGCCCTCCTCCTCGGGCACGAAGCGGTCGTAGGCGAGTGTCCAGTTCGTCATTCAGCTTCTCCTCCCCGTCGAACTTCATACTTATGATCACCGCGCCAGCGAATGCAGGAACCGCTCCACCTCCTCGAACGTGTTGAGCACGTAGTCGGCGGAGGTGGCCCGCCCGCCTACCTCCGGGTCCTCGGCACGGCCGACGAAGACGCCGATGCCTCTGGTTTCCAGAGCTTCGAACGCGTGCTCGTCGGTTATGTCGTCGCCCAGGTATATCGGCACCACGTCGTCGCGGTCGAGGTCGAGCGCGCCGAGCAGATACAGCACGGCCTTCCCCTTGTCCCAGTCGACGTTCGGCTGGACCTCGTAGACCATCTTGCCCGGCGTAACCTTAAGCTCGCCAGGGTGTCCGGCGAGGACCTCCTCGACGGCCCGTCTTACCTCTGGCCGCTGGTCTTCCGAAACGAGCCGGTAGTGGGCGGCGACGGAGGACTTCTTCGGCTCGACGAGGGCGCCATCGATGGCGCCCAGCTCCTTGCGCAGGCGCGCCTCCACCTCTTCGAGCAGGTCTGCGAACTCCTCGCCTTCCTCGCGCTGGACCTCGCCGCCAGCGGGGCTCCAGATATCGAAGCCGTGGCTGCCGGCCACTATCAGGTCGTCTATGCCCATGAGCTCCTGGACCACCCGCCTGTCGCGCCCGCTGACCACGCACACGGGGCAACGTGCGGCCAGCTCGCGGACGGCGTCCCGCATGCTCTCCGAGATGAGCGCCTCCTCCGGCCGGTCGACGATCGGCGTCAGCGTGCCGTCGTAGTCGAGGAACACGGCCGGGCGCTTTCCCTCCAGGCGCCTTTTCAGCTCGTCGCCGTCCTCGAGCGCGTGTGGCAGATCACCAATGTGCCTGGCCACCGTCTACGCCACTTTCACGCCACGCGCTTGGAGGGACCCAGCACGTATTCCCCGTCTTCGCTCCGGGCGAGCGCCGCGGCGCCGAGCACGCCGGATTCCGGGCCCAGGGTGGCCAGCATTATCTCCACAAGGTCGCGTGAAGGGGAGCGAGCCCTGAGTTGCACCTCCTCGCGGGCCGGTTCGAGGATGAACTCTCCCGCCCTCGAGGCGCCACCGCCGATGGGGATCACCTCCGGGTTGAAGATGTTCACGAACCCCGCCAGGCCGATGCCCAGCCACCGCCCTGTCTCTTCCAGGACCGAGATGGCCGCCTCGTCCCCTTCCTGCGCGAGCCTCGTCACATCCTCCCCGAGCACCTGCCGCTCGATGGCGAGTTGCCCCAGCGCCGAGCGTGGCTTCTCGTTGGCGACCTCCCGCGCCCTGCGCCCTATGGCAGTCCCGGAGGCGAGCGCCTCGAGGCAGCCGCGGTTGCCGCAACCGCAGCGCGGTCCCGTGGGGTCGAGGGTCACGTGCCCCAGCTCCCCGCCCGCTCCCTGGGCGCCTCTGAGGAGCACCCCGTGGGTGATGACCCCGCCGCCGACCCCGGTGCCTAGAGTTATGAAGACCTGGTGGTCGACGTCTTTGCCGGCTCCGAAGCGGAACTCGCCCCAGGCCGCCGCGTTGGCGTCGTTCTCGACCGTGACCGACAGGCCGGTCCTGGGACCCAGCTCCTCGTCCAGGCGGATGTTCTCGATCTCGTGCAGGTTGGGCGCGAAGATGACCTTGTTCTCGGCGGCCAGAATGAGCCCGGGAACGGCAACGCACACCCCGCCAACCTCGAAGCCGTCCTTCACCTCCGTGATAGCCCGCGCGATGGTCTCTATCAACCGGTTCGGCGGGACCGCCTGGGTCGGATACCTGACCTCGTTCAGGATCTTGCCCTCCGGGGAAACTACCGCGGCGGCGATCTTCGTCCCGCCCACGTCCACCCCTATGGCGTTCATCCTATACCTCCTTGTCCCTCCGGAGCTCCTGCTCCACCCCTTCGGCGTCGCCCGTTACCCGAACGGACATACCGGCGCCGCACTCCGGCCGCCTCTATCGTAGAGCTCTTCTCAGGTTAACCCCGGGCGAGAGTCTCCCGCTACGGTCGAGGAAAGATGTGTCGCTCCGTTAGCTGGTGTCTTTCCGCTCCAGGCGACCTTCCGCGAGCGCATCGAGAGAGACGTCGTCGAGGCTGGTTACGACTAGGTCGGCGCCCGCCTCCTCGAGCAGCTCCTCGTCGTCGGCCCGCGCGAGGCCGAGGGCTGCCATGTTGCCAGCCTTCGCCGCCTGCACGCCGTTCGCGGCGTCCTCGACGACGAAGCTCTCTTCCGGCGGGACGCCAAGCTCCTCCGCCGCCGTCAGGAAGATCTCGGGGTGCGGCTTGCCCTGCTCGAAATCCCGCCCGCTGACGTTCGCGTCCAGGATATCCAGGAGGGAGTAGCCGGGCCGCACGAAGTCGTAGCTCAGGCCCTCTTCCTCGGCGAACTCGTCCAGCCGGATCCTCTCAAGAAAAGCGTTGGCGTTCTTGGAGGAGGAGGCCGCCGCTATCCGCAGGCCCATATCCTTGACCGCCAGCACGAAGCGCAAAGCGTCGGGGTAGGCGTGGAACTGGCTCGCCTCGATCAGCTCTACTATCATCACCTGCTTGCGGTCGCCGTACTCCCTGGCGCGTATCGCGGCGTCGGGCACCCCGAAGTACTCCAGCGCGTCCTGCGCGCCCGAGTAGCGCGGCTTGCCGGACATCACCCGCTGGTAGACCTCAGGCGTGAACTTCTCGGGAGCGTAAGACGTCTGGTCCCGGATGTCGCTCCAATCGTTCTCCATCAACTGCCGCAGACCCTCGCGCCACGCCTGTTCGTGCGGCGAGTCGACCAGGACGCCGTCCACGTCGAAGATGGCGCCACGAAAACCCATAGGCTCTCCTTTCCGCTCTAGGCTCCCTCTTCTGACTAACCCACATCACTTGGGGCGACCGGCGTGCCCCTGAAGTCGGCTTCTATCTCCTCGAGGGTTCGGCCCTTGGTCTCAGGCACCAGGAAGTACACGAACAGCCAGGTAATCACTCCGATGGCCGCGTACAGCCAGAATGTGCCGGTCTGGCCGAAGGCGCTGATGAGCAGCAGGAACGTCAGGGAAACGAGGAAGTTGGAGCCCCAGTTGGCGAGGGAGGCCACGCTCATGGCCTTGCCGCGGATGTTCAAGGGGTAAATCTCCGAGATCATCAGCCAGAAGACCGGCCCCAGGCTTATCGCGAAGGAGGCGATGTAGAGTCCCAGGCACACCGTCGCCAGGATCCCGAGCGAGGGCGAATCTGCCCCGAGCTTGAAGACCAATCCCAGCAAGAACAGACTCACGACCATGCCAGCGACCCCGATCAGGAGCAGCGGTCTGCGTCCCAGCCTGTCTATGAGATATAGGGAGAGGATTGTGAACCCGACGTTCACCACGCCAACGCCTAAAGAGGTGGCGACGATGGCGCCTCCGGCCGAGAAGCCGGCGGCCTCGAGCGTAGTCGGAGCGTAGTAGATGACGGTGTTGATGCCGGTTATCTGTTGGAAGATGGCCAGACCTATACCTATTATGAGGGCTGGCCGAATGAAGGGCTTGAGAAGCTCCGCGTAGCCGACCCGCTCCTGCTCCTCCTCCACGCGCCGGATCTTCTCGATCTCCTCTATCTCCCGTTCCACTTCGGCATCGTCGCCGGCCAGCGTCCGCCTCAGCACGGCGCGAGCTCTCTCTGCGAAGCCGTTTTCGTAAAGCCAGCGTGGGGTCTCCGGCAAGAAAAACATCCCGATGCCCAGGACCAACGCTGGGATTATCGCCACCGCGAACATCCAGCGCCACCCCTCGATGGGAGTGAACGCGACGCCCACCAGGTAGGAGACCAGGATCCCTATCGTGATCATGAGCTGGTTGAGCGAAACCAGCGCCCCACGCGTGTCAGGCGGGGCTATCTCGGCGATGTAGAGCGGCACGACGAGCGAGGCCAGGCCGACGCCCAAACCCAGCACAAAGCGGCCGAAGATCAGAATTACCACGGTGGGCGTCAAGGCCACGATCAGGGCTCCGATGGCGAAGATAATGGCAGCCAGCATGGCAGTCCACCTGCGGCCGAATCGGTCAGTGAGCGGTCCGCCCGAAAGAGCGCCGACCACAGCCCCGACCAGCAAGAAGCTGACTATCAGACCCTGTACGAAGTCCGAGAGCGGCCCGAGGTCCTCCTTTATAAAGAGCAAAGCCCCCGAGATCACACCCGTGTCGTAGCCGAAGAGCAAGCCCCCCGTCGCCGTGATCGCAGCCGCGACCTTTACGAACGTTCGCTGGCCTCCTGTTCCTGCGCCGGCACTCCCCGCAGACATATTTCCTCGCTTCCCAATTCTTTAGATCGAATGATGGCCCAACACATTATCCGCAGAGCGTCCTAGTCAGAGACTACCACTTCTCCTTGCCGCCCACGTGTGTAGGTATGCCCTGACCGGAGAAATATGAAACATACAACGCAAATTACCAGCATGCGTCGAGCCACGTCACCTGGCGCTTACGCGCGGTTAGTCCGAATCCCCGATTGCTCCTTCCCGTACCGTCTTGCAAGCGGTACATTTCATCCCGTGGTACGGGACACTAGCAGGACGGCAAATTTGCGTCAACCGTATCACGGAGGACCTGCGCCGAGGTGAGCGCCAAACTTCGCGCCAACGGGCACGCATGCTCCTAATCCTCACGCGGCCAGCCTAGCAACGGTTGGTAACGATTTAGCAACAGTTTGACAACACTCTCAAAAAGCCCGCTCAAACCTCTTGTTTGCCGCGCAAGTGGTGCTAGATTGGTGTGGTGTATGCCGTTGGCATATAGACGAAGCGAGCGAGGTTCGAAGGGAGGTGTGATGGCTATCTCTGGTGCTCTGGTCATTGCGAGGCAGAGAGGGTTGTCGGCGGTTCGCGCCAACTTGGAGGGAGCGCTAGCGCGGCTGCGTGTCGGGAGCTGGCCTGTCGTACAGACGGCGGTGGCGGCGACGCTGGCCTGGTCCGCGGCGGCGCTGGTGTTGGGGCATGAGCAACCTTTCGTGGCGGCGATAGCTGCTGTGATCTCGGTCGGCGCGGTTGCCGGGCAGACGCTCAAGCGCGCTGCGGAATGGATCCTCGGCGTCGCCGTGGGGCTCACGGTCGCGGACCTGATCATGCTCGCTATCGGCACGGGGCCGGTTCAGACCGGGGTCATAGTCGGTCTGGCGATGTTCGCCGCGCTCTTGATCCGGAGCGGGGTCATGTTCGTCACCGAGGCTGGGGTCTCGGCGGTGCTTGTGGCCGGCCTCGATCCCACGACCTCCGGGGTGTCGCCGGACAGGTTCCTCGAGGCGCTCGTGGGCGGCGGTGCTGCCCTGGCCGTGAGTGCGGTGTTCCCGAGTAACCCGAGCACGCGCGCGAGGCAGGCGGCGCGGCCCGTTCTGGAGGACCTGGCCACCGCATTGCGGAACGCGGCTGCCGGCCTGATCGGCGGGAACCTGGAGCTGGCCGAAGCGGCGCTCTCCGAAGCGCGGCGCATCGACGCTCCTGTAGCGCGGCTGCGCGAGGAGCTCGAAGGCGGGTACCAGATAGCCCGCCTCTCCCCGCCGCGCAGGCGGCATCTCGGGCACCTTGGCTACTACGTCGCCGCTGCCGACCAGCTCGACCTCGCAGCGCGCGACACCAGGGTGCTGGCTCGCGCTGCCGTCACGCTGGTGCGCGAGAAAGGGGCCGCGTCCGGAGAGCTCGCCGAGGCGATCCTGGGGCTCGCCCTCGCGGTGGAGGCCCTCGCCGGGAACCTGGAGCGGCCTGGTCACACGCTCGACGATGCCCGCCAGTTCGCGCTCGGGGCTGCGGGGGAGGCCACATCGGTACTCCAGAAGAGCAACGACCTGGAGACCAGCGCGCTCGTCGCCCAGATCCGATCTACGGCCATAGACCTGCTGCAAGCCGCTGGCATGGAATCCTCCGAGGCCCTGGAAGCGCTCCGCGAAGCCTCGCGCCCCGGCTCGGGATAGTTCGAGCCATCGAGTGAGACCTCGCCTCCCCCGGGTAGCCTCGGGGGCTGCGTCCTTTAGAATAAGATAGAGGCGAGGTTACGGGTCTGGAGGAAGCATGAACGTATTCGGCATAGACGTCGGCGGCTCCGGGATAAAGGGCGCGCCCGTGGACACGGATACCGGCGAACTGCTCGCCGAGAGAGTGCGTGTCAAGACCCCGCATCCCGCTACTTCACAGGCCATCCTGGAGACCGCTGTCGAGGTAGTGAGGCAATCCGGGTGGGATGGTCCCGTGGGGTGCGGTTTCCCTGCTGTGATCAAGGGCGGGGTTGTACAGACCGCTGCCAACATCGACAAGTCGGCCATAGGCTTTGACATGCAGGGGAGGCTCGAGCAAGAACTCGGCAACCCTGTGCGTGTGATCAACGACGCCGACGCGGCGGGGCTGGCCGAGATGCGCTGGGGAGCGGGAAGGGAGGAGGATGGCGTGGTGCTCATGCTCACGCTTGGCACGGGGATTGGCACCTCTGTGTTCGTCGGGGGACGCCTCCTTCCAAACACGGAGCTTGGACACATCGAGATCAGGGGCGAGGACGCTGAACACCGCGCCTCTGACAGCGCGCGCAAGCGCGATGACTTGAGTTGGAGAAAGTACGCCGGGCGCCTGGACGAGTACCTTCACAAAATAGAGGACCTGCTCTGGCCCGACCTCATAGTGATAGGAGGAGGGATCAGCAAGAAGAGCGAGAAGTTCTTTCCGCATCTCACGGCGCGCACCCCCATTGTCAGGGCGCAGATGCTAAACGAAGCGGGTATTGCGGGTGCTGCTCTGGCCGCCATCCCCGATAAGTCCCCTGTCCAGGCCGCCGAGTAAGAGGCCGACGCCGGAATTGGAGCGGAACGTGGGTAATGGCCGGATGACGATTTGCCAGATCAGCGACATCCATTGCGGCAACGCGCGCTTCATCCCCGAGCTTCTGGACCGGACGATCATAGAGATCAACCGCTCGAACCCGGCGACGGTCGTCGTCTCAGGGGACCTCACCGACGCGGGATACAGGGAGGAATTCGAACAGGCCGCAGAGTACATCGATCGTATCGAGTGCGAGAGTATCTTGGTCATCCCGGGCAACCACGACTCGCGCAACGTCGGCTACGTCCACTTCGAGCGCCTCTTCGGGGAGCGTCAGTCGGTCATAGATCTCGACGAGGTGATCCTGGTGGGAGTGGACTCCTCGGAGCCGGACCTCAACGACGGGCAGGTGGGCCGGGAGCACTACGAGTTTATCGAGGAGTCATTCTCCGGTGCGGTAGACAAACTCAAGATATTCGTCGTTCACCACCATCTCATCCCGCTCCCGGGGACCGGGCGCGAGCGAAACATCATCTTCGACGCTGGCGACATTCTGGAGAGGCTCATAGAGACGGAGGTGGATCTCGTTCTCTCGGGGCACAAGCACGTGCCGTACACCTGGAGATTGGAGAACATGCTGATCGTGAACGCAGGGACGGCCTCGACCCTGCGCCTCAGGGGCAACACCCGTC
Source organism: Rubrobacteraceae bacterium (assembly GCA_045806605.1). Lineage (GTDB taxonomy): Bacteria > Actinomycetota > Rubrobacteria > Rubrobacterales > Rubrobacteraceae > JALYGY01. The sequence goes on along the minus strand of JBJMIY010000125.1, from coordinate 798 downwards.
CGTGCTACAACGTGATCGAGGTCGAAGACGGGTGCGTGGAGGTTTACCGCAAGTACCCCTTCAAGGAGCGCGAGCTCGCGGTGCGCTTCGACCGGAATGCCCGGGAGTACTCGCGCTTCGAGGACAAGATAGACGCCGACATCACCGGCCAGCCTCAAAAGTGAGCGAGATCAGGCTCTCTCCGCCGGGGGCTTGAGGTGAACTTCTTCTCCGATGGACAGCAGAAGGGCTCGGGCGGCGTTGCCCTTGTTCACGGCGAGGCTCAGGCGCCAGTGAGAGTCGGGGACCATTACCAGGTCACCGTCCTCCGCGGTCCCGAAGGTCTCTACGTACCTCGCCTGGATGACCTCGTCCCGAACTCCGATCTCCAGGGGCGTGCCGAACCGGAGGTCCAGGTCCTCCTGCATCACGGAGAGACGGGCGTTACCAAAACGATCGATGTTGATTATCTTGGCCGTGAGACTGCCGTCGGCTTCCCGCCGGAACCCGGGGAAGTCGAGAGATTTCATCGAGGACGGATCCACCCTTTCTCCCAGATCGTCGAGATCCGCTCCCGCGGCCAGGTGAGCCGACACGGGAGAGAAGACGTCCCGGCCGTGGAAGGTGCTGGAGACGGGCTGCACATGATAGCGCGGGTTGGTGAGGTGCACCACCCGCGCCATGCCGCCAAGGGCTTCGGCCGCGGGTAAGAGGAGCCCGTTGTCCGGGCCGACCAGATAGGCGCCGCTGCGGACCTCGGCGGCGAGCGCTCGCCTCCTGGTGTTGTCTCCCGGGTCTACCACGGCCAGGAAGACGCTG
>JBJMIY010000124.1:0-2928 GCA_045806605.1 Rubrobacteraceae bacterium | reverse complement strand
CCGATGGAGTCGGTCGGGCAGGCCGCGACGCACACGCCGCACTGCACGCACCTATCGGCGTCTATGACGGCCTGCTCGAGGTCCCAGAACCAGACCTTGCCGGGAGCTTCCTCGATGTCGTTCATCAGCTCCCGGATGTCGAAGCCGGACACGGCTTACCTCGACTCGCTCGCCACAAGACCCCGCAGCGTCTCCCGAAGCTCCTCGTTGGGCTGCCTCCGTGCCCACTCGTGGAAGCGCTCCCCGTCGCGACGCTCCTCCCTGAAGCGTTCGAAGACGGCGACGAGCGCATCGGGCACCTCGTCGGCGGGCTTCGCACCCTCGACCCAGTCTATAAAGGCGGCGTCGCGGCCCAGAGAGCCCCCGAGGCCGATATCCACGCCTTCGACGAGGGAGTTATCTTTCTTCGCCGTCTCACCCCGAAAACCCACGTCCCCGATCTGGGGCTGCGCGCAGGAGGCGGAGCAGCCGGAGAAGTGCATCCGTATAGCCTCCTGGCCCAGGTCCCCGACCCGCCCGTCCATCTCGCGGGCCCACTCGAGGGCCCGGACCTTGGTCTCCACGATGCCGAACCGGCAGAACTCGCTCCCGGTGCACGCCACGACCCCGCGCTCGAATGCCCCCGGGTTCGGCGAGTATCTTTTGAGGAGAGGTTCTGCCAGAAGATCGTCGAGACGTTCTTCTGGCACGCCGGTGATGATCAGGTTCTGATCCGTAGCCAGCCGTACCTCGCTCCCGTACTCCTCGGCGAGCCTCCCAGCCTCCTCGAACTGCTCCCCGCTCATCCTCCCTACGGGAACGTTGAGCCCGACGTAGTAGAGCCCTTCCTCCTTCTGTGGATGGACCCCTACGTGGTCGCCGCGGTAGCGCCTGGTCAGATCCTCTCCGGCGGGGATGAGGGGGATGGAGACGCGCTTCTCGAGCTCCTCGCGGAAGCCCTCGGGGCCGAGTTCCTGGACGAGGTAGCGCATCCGGCAGGTCCAGCGGTTCTCCCTATCTCCGAGCTCGCCGAAGACCTGCGCTATGCCGCGCGTGAGCTCGACGGCGTCCTCCGGCCGCACGAAGACGTCTATGTCCGAGGCCATCCGCGGCCCATCCGAGAGCCCGCCCCCGACCCGCACGTTGAAACCCAGTGTGCCGTCCCCGAGGCGAGCAGGGAGCATTCCGATGTCGTTGATCTCCGCCTGCGCGCAGTCTTCGAGGCAGCCCGTGACGCTCATCTTGAACTTCCTCGGCAAATTCGCGTACTCCCGGTTGCCGGTGAAGTAGTTCGAGATCGCCTGCGCCACCGGATAGGCGTCTATGGCCTCTTCGTGTCCGAGGCCCGAGACAGGACAGCAGAGGACGTTGCGGGCCGAGTCGCCACAGGCCTGTACGGTCGTAATGCCCGCCACTTCGAGACGGCGCCAGATCTCGGGCACGTCCCCCATCTTTATCCAGTGCATCTGCACGTCCTGGCGCGTCGTGAGGTCCAGAAAGTTGTTGCCGAAATGCGGATTGGCGATGGGGCCGCGGGCGAAGTCCGCGGCTACCTTCCCGATGACCCTGGCCTGCCCAGGTCTCAAGAACCCGCCAGGCACCTTTATCCGCAACATGAACGCGTCGCCGCCCTGCTTCTGCGGGTAGATGCCGACCCACTTGAGGCGCTCGACCTCGCCCGGAACCTCGTCCATCGCAGATAGGTCCTTCGAGTAGGTGTCTATGATCGCCTGGCGCACCTCGAGCGGATGCCGCTCGAGCTTTATCTTCTCTACTTTGTTTAGCCTCTGATTCTCTCTAAGGAACCGCACGCTTTACCGCACCTCCCACAAAGTGCAAACCGCACTCGGTTTTGTCCATGCCCGGCCAGCGACCCGCCCGGGCATCCTCGCCCGGAGCCACCGGCCTGGTACACGGTTCGCACCCTATGCTGCGGTACCCCATGCTAAGTAGGGGGTTCAGCGGAACGTCGTACTGCCTCACGTACTCCTCGACATCATCCACACTCCATCCGGCGAGCGGTGAGATCTTGGCGACCCCGAAGTACTCGTCCAAGACCACGACCGGTGTGCTCGCCCGCTGTAGTGTCTGGTCCCGACGGATGCCCGTAACCCAGGCACCGTAATCTCTTAAGAACTTCCTCTGGGGCTCGATCTTGCGGATCTCGCAGCAGAGGTCCGGCGCGCAGCTGTAGAGCTCCGGCCCGTAGCGTTCTACCTGCTCCTCGACCGAGAGTTCCGGCCTGAGGACCTCGAGCGGCAGCGAATATCTCTTCATAGCCTCCTCGCGGAAACGAACCGTCTCCTCGAAGAGGAACCCAGTATCTAGCGTAAAGACCCGCGCCCGGTCCGTGATGCGCGAGAGCATATCCAACAACACCATCCCCTCGGGATTCCCGAAGGAGACCGAGAGCGTCAGATCCTCCCCGTAGACGTCCACGGCCCAGCGCAGGATGTCTTGCGGCGAGCTGTCTTTCAGACGTTCGGAAGCCCGCGCGAGCCCTTCGCGTCCGAAAATCTCATCTTCTCGCCCTGATCCCAGAGCTTTTCGCACTAATCCCCTCCCTCAGAAAGAGGTTCAATTTCAGAAAGAGCAAGCGAATCAGCAGGCGCTACATCGCGCCCGCCTGGGACAGCCAGGGGCGCCGGGTCTCACAAAAGCCTCGTGTATGGCTTCCACGTCCACAAACAGGATGTTAAGCAGCCTTCGCCCAAACGTCAACAAAAATGCGACAATTTTCGTCGGATTTAACCAGAATCCGCATGAAATCGCTAGCGGAAAAGGTCTCTCTCGGGCACCATGAGGAGATCGCGGGCCGTCCCAGGGCCTGGTTTGTACGGATAGTTTCTAATGACGGCGACGGGTATTCCGGCGGTTTTGCCCATCACCAGCTCGGCGGTGGCGGCGAGCTCGTCGGCGGTAGCGAGCACGCTCGCGGCGAGGGGAAAT
>JBJMIY010000123.1:0-9383 GCA_045806605.1 Rubrobacteraceae bacterium | reverse complement strand
GAGCAGGAACGGCGCGGCTACTTGCGCCTTGCCGCCAAAGGGCACATGAGCGACGACGATCTCGCCGAAGCACTCTGCGAGCTCGATGAAACCCGCACTATCGCAGAGAGGGAGCTGAAAGCCATACGAGGCCGCAAGGCGGCGCTTGAGGAGCTTGAGCGGGACCGGGATGCGCTGCTCGAGTCCTACGCCGGAATGATACCCGAGGCGCTCGATTCATTGGCCCGAGAGGAGCGCTCTCAGATATATGTGATGCTTAGGCTCAAGGTTGATGTATTTGCGGACGGTACGATGCAGGCTCGAGGCGTCTTGAGCGTAGTACCATCTGTTTGTGAAAACGGACTTGCATCAGCGTACACGACCTCATGGAGGTGCACGGGGTAGGGGAGGCGAAGGCGTGCATCATCCTGGCTGCTGTGGAGTTCGGGAAGAGGTTGGGGCGGGTTCGCAACCCCGGACGCCCCGTGGTATCATCCCCCGCGGACGTGGATGGGCTCTTGAGGGGGCGGATCGCCAATCTTGATCGGGAGAACTTCGTCGCCGTGCTCTTGAACACGAAAAACGAAGTCATAGGGTCTCCGACGATCTCGGTCGGCACGCTCTCAGCCTCGCTCGTCCATCCCAGGGAGGTCTTCAAACCGGCCATCCGGGCGAGCGCGGCAAGCGTCGTGCTCGCGCACAACCACCCTAGCGGCAGAGTCGAACCGAGCCGCGAGGACCGCGAGGTCACGGCCAGGCTGGTGGCCGCGGCGGAAATTATCGGCATAGAGGTGCTCGACCACGTGATCTTGGGCGACGGGTACTTTAGTATGAAGGAGCACGGGATGCTCCAGGCGCGAAGCGCGCTGGGGCCGAGAACTTGAGCAGCAGGATGGGGCGCTTATGTTTGGAGGACTGTTCGGACGGGACGTTGCGATAGACCTGGGTACGGCGAACACGCTGGTGTTCGTCAAGGGGCACGGGATCGTGCTCTCCGAGCCTTCGGTAGTCGCCATAGATAACAAGACCGACAAGGTCGTTGCGGTGGGGTCCGCGGCCAAGAGGATGCTCGGCCGCACGCCTGGCAGCATCGTGGCCATGCGGCCGCTCAAGGACGGCGTGATCGCAGACTTCGAGGTCACCGAGAAGATGCTCTCCTACTTCATCCGCAAAGTGCAGCCGCAGAGGCGCCTGTTCAGATCCCTGATCGGGCCTCGCGTCGTGGTCTGCGTGCCCTCGGGGGTGACCGGCGTCGAGCTTCGGGCCGTCAAGGAGGCGACCGAGTCGGCCGGGGCGCGCCAAGCCTACACCATCGAGGAGCCTCTGGCTGCGGCGATAGGCGCGGGGCTGCCGGTCAACGAGGCGCAGGGGTCCATGATCATAGACATCGGTGGCGGCACGAGCGAGGTCGCTGTGATCTCGCTTGGCGGCATCGTTACGAAGTCCTCTATCCGCATAGCCGGCGACGACATCGACGACGCCATCAGTACCTACATCCAGAAGGAGTACAAGCTGGCTGTGGGCACACAGACGGCCGAGCAGCTCAAGATAGAGCTCGGCAGCGCCTTCAGGCTCGAGGAGGAAGAGTCTGCGGAGATCCGGGGTCGCGACCTGGTGACCGGGCTTCCCAAGACCATCGTCATAACCAGCGAGGAGGTCCGCGAGGCTATAAGCGTGCCGGTCGAGGCGATCATCGCTGCCGTACGGGACACGCTCGACCGCACCCCGCCCGAGCTCGCCTCGGACATCATGGACCGTGGGATGGTGCTCGTGGGAGGTGGCGCGATGCTCAGGCACCTCGATGAGCGCTTGAGACGCGAGACCGGCATCCCCGTGCACGTCGCCGACGATGCTCTTATGTGCGTGGCCATCGGCAGCGGCCGCTCCTTGGAGGAGATAGACTCCTACCGCGGCGCCCTCTACTCAGACTAGGCGTAGTGGGACGGAGGAAGTCAAGCGCGGCAGGAGGTCTGACGGCCCTCTTTATCCTGTGCGTTGCTAGCCTCGCGCTCTTCACCGTTTACGTGAAGGAGGCGGATTGCACCGAGGCGGGCAAGTGCGGGCCTCTGCACACGGTCCAGCTCGGCGCCGCCGAGGTCCTCAGACCCGTGCGTGACGCGGTCGCCATGATCGTCGAGCCTTTCCAGGAGGTGGGGGAGAGGGTCACTGGCGCCTTCGACAACAGCGATGAGGAGGCGATCGAGGCGAAGTTCCGGCAGACCCAGGGGCTCGCGGCCCAGGCATCACGCCTGGAGCGGGAGAACGCCAGGCTGCGCGAGCTCCTCAAAGGTGAGCGGTCCTTCTACGAGTACGGGCCTCTGGCCAGGGTGGTCGCGCCTGTGAGCGACCAGTTCACCAACAGGATCCAGATAGACGTCGGCTCCGAGGACGGGATAAAGCCCCAGATGCCCGTCGTCGTAGGCGAGAACACGCTCGTGGGGCGCACCACTAACGACGTCAGCCGCAGCACGGCCCAGGTCATGCTCGTCACCGACCGGGAGTTCGCCGCGGGCGTCAGGATCATCCCGCCGGCCCAGTTCAATCCCGCCTCGGGCCAGTTGAGCCCTGCCGTCACGGACCCCGATGTCTCCTACGGCGAGGGGCTCCTCAGGACCAACCTCGAGGGGTACTTCGGGATCGAGTACGTCGACCTGAGCTCGCGGGCTGAGAAGGGCGACTTCGTGGTGACCAGCGGGCGTGCGGGGGAGAGGGAGCTCCTGTTCCCGCCGGGTTTGTTCGTGGGGACTATCGAGTCCGTAAGCTCGCAGGACATAGACCAGTACAAGAAGATAGTCGTCGAGCCGGCGATGGACCCCGACGACCTCGAAGAGGTGCGTGTGATCACAGACTGGGGTCCTGGGCCCGGGGTTCCTGGCTAGATGGAACAGTCCTCCGTCGTCCGCGCCAGCCTCCTCGTCGCTGCAGCCGCGCTCCTCGACGCTGTCCTCGGCCCATACCTGACCTTTGGCTGGATCTCGCCGAAGCTGATGGTGCTCGGCGTCGTCTTCGCGGTCGCGCCGCTGCGGGACCTGCAGGCCGTTCTGCTCGGGTTCTTCGGCGGCATACTCTTCGACGCCCTGGGTGGTGGTCTCTTCGGAGTGGGCGCTTTAAGCGGTCTGCTCGCGGGGATCCTCTCAGCGCGCGCCGGGGACGTCCGGCCCAAGGGCGCCGAGAGGCTGCTGCTGGCCCAGGTCGTCGCGATCTCGGTCGCGGCCTACGACCTGACCTACCTTACGGCGCTCAACTTCGCCGGGCTCGCGGCCCCCCCGTTCGGCGAGTACGCCGTCGCGGGCGTGATCCCCGATGCCCTGCTGAACGCTGTGCTCGCCTACTTCGTGGGCGGGTGGTGGTTGCGCCTTGGCCGCGACAAGACCGACGCCTGGGACGAGAGATGACCCTCACTCGCAAGGAGGCGAAGACCGACAAGACCGCGAACCTGCCGAAATGGAGGTCCCTTGATCCGGTTCTGCTCCTGGTCTCCCTGGCGCTCTCCGCCTTCGGCATCCTCGCCGTCTACGTGGCCAGCACGGTGTACCAGCAGGCCAACGCCACCAACCAGGCGCTTGGTTTCGTCCTCGGGGTGGTAGGGGCCGTTCCACTGGCGCTCATAGACTACCGGCTCTGGCAGCGCTACCTCAGGCCCATCTACGGCCTCGTTATCCTCATGCTCCTCTCCGTGCTGTTGCTTGGAGCTGCGGCCGGCGGCGCCCAGCGGTGGGTGGACATAGGACCCGTGCAGGTGCAGCCTTCCGAGTTCGCCAAGCTGGGCATGGTCGTGGTTCTGGCCGGGTATTTCGCCGAGAGGGCCGTCGGCGAATACACGGTCTTCTTCAAAGCCCTCGGCGTACTCTCTGTCCCCGCGGTCCTGGTCTTCATGCAGCCGGACCTCGGTACGGCGCTGGTCTTCGGGGCGGTCTTCGTCGCCATGGCGTACATCGCCGGGGCGCGGATGGTCCAGCTCGCAGGCCTCGTCGCCGCGGCGGTCGCCGCCGCGGTCCTTGCGGTCAAGTTGAACTTCCTGGAGGACTACCAGGTCGCCCGCCTGACGGCCTTCATGAATCCGGACGGGACCTCAGACGTCGGTTATCAGGTGGCGCAGTCCAAGATGGCCATTGGGTCAGGCGGTATTACAGGCAAGGGGCTCGACGCCCAGACGCTCGCCAACCTCGGCTTCCTGCCCGAGGACCACACGGACTTCATCTTCTCCAACCTCGCCGAGAGGGTGGGCTTCGTTGGCAGCATAGTGCTCATCGCGCTGTTCTTCTTGCTCGTCTGGCGCATCCTCCACGTCGCGACCATCTCCCGCGACCGTTTCGGGGTTTTGATCGCCGTAGGCGTTGCAACCATCTTCCTCTTCCACGTGTTCGTAAACGTCGGGATGACTATGGGGATCATGCCCGTGACCGGCATCCCGCTGCCGTTCATCAGCTACGGGCGGAGTAACCTGGTGGTCAGCGTCCTCTCTCTGGGCCTCCTGCAGAGTATCGCCATCCACTCCAAAGCCGAGGCCTCCAAGCAACCGAAGGTGTAGCGATCTACTGGTCTATACGCGAGATGGCGGTTATACTATCGTTCCGAATAGTACGTTTTGTACACCTAAGGATCAGAGTCTACTAAACCTCGGGAGCCTATAATCTTGATTGCAGTGGTAAAGAGCGGTGGAAAGCAGTACAGGGTGACGGAGGGCCAGGAGCTGGTAGTCGACAGGCTTGACGGCGAGGTCGGAGACTCGCTCGAGCTGCCGGTCGGCTTCGTGGCCGACGCGGAGAGCGTCGACCTCGGCGAGAGGACGGCTAGAGTGGAGATCCTCGAGCATCTGCGGGGAGACAAGATCCACGTCTACAAATACAAGCCGAAGAAGGATTACAGGAAGAAGACCGGGCACAGGCAGGAGCTGACCCGGATCCGGATTTTGGAGGTATCTGATGGCACATAAGAAAGGCGGCGGCTCGTCGCGCAACGGCCGCGATTCCGCTGGCAAGCGGCTCGGCGTGAAGACCTACGGGGGCCAGCTGGTGAGCGCCGGCAGCATCATCGTGCGCCAGCGCGGCACGAAGGTGCACCCTGGCGCGAACGTCGGCAAGGGCTCCGACGACACCCTATTCGCGAAAGTAGGCGGCAGGGTGAGCTTCGATCGCAGCCGCGGCCGCAGCGTGGTCAGCGTACTGGAGGAGTCGCTCCTCGAGGAGGCCACGGCCTGAGGAATAGGCGTCCCGGGGGTATCTAGCCCCGTTGCAGTTCGTAGATGAAGCCCGGTTCGTCGTTCGCGCAGGTAACGGCGGCGACGGCAGCGTCTCTTTTAACCGCGAGAAGTACAAACCGCGCGGCGGACCTGACGGCGGCCGCGGCGGCGACGGCGGCTCCATCGTCCTGCGCGCCACCGAGGACCTCTCCACCCTCGAGCCCTACGCGAACCGCAGGGTAGTGAAGGCGGACCGCGGCAGGCACGGCTCAGGTAACAACCGCGCCGGCGAGCGCGGGAAAGACGCTATCCTCGAGGTGCCAGTCGGCACCTTGATCTACGACGAGAGTGGCCATCTCGCCGACCTCTCCGAGCCCGGAGCGTCCTTCGTCGTCGCCCGCGGCGGCGAGGGCGGCAAGGGGAACGCCTCGTTTGCGACCTCGACCCGCCAGACGCCCGCGTTCCGCGAGAAGGGATTGCCGGGGGAGGAGCGTGAGATCCGGCTCGAGCTCAGGGTCCTCTCTGATGTTGGCCTCGTCGGGTTGCCTAACGCAGGCAAATCCTCGCTGCTGCGAGCTCTTAGCGCCGCCCGTCCGCGGGTAGGCGACTACCCTTTTACGACGCTCTCTCCACAGCTCGGGGTGGCGGACGACAGGCGCTACCGCGAGCCCTTCGTGGTCGCGGACATACCGGGCCTGATCTCGGGCGCGAGCCAGGGCCGGGGCCTCGGCAACCGTTTCCTCAGGCACGTCGCGCGGGCGCGGCTCCTGGCCCTCGTCCTCGACGCGAGTGAGGATCCGGAAGGAGCCGACGCCGCTCTGCGAGCCGAGCTGCACGCGGCTGGCCTCTCCAGGAAGCCGACGCTCACGGTGCTCAACAAGGTGGACCTCCTGGACGAGGAGCTCCGCGAGTACCTGCGGGAGGCGTTCCCGGAGGCGATACAGGTCTCCGCCAAGACCGGCGAGGGAGTCGAGGAGTTGCGGGATCTACTCGAGGAACGGCTACGCGAGCTGGACGGTCGGCAAGAAGAGCAGCCGGAGCGGCGGGAGCACCGAGTGTTCCGCCCGAAGTGGAAGGGTGTGAGGGTGCAGCGCGCGAACGGTGGTTACGTCGTCGCAGGCGAGGGAGTCGAGCGGCTCGCATTGAAGACGGACTGGGAGAACCCTGAGGGAGTCGAGCGCTTCCAGCGGGAGCTCGATAGGAGCGGGGTCGTGAGCGCCCTGCGACGCGCGGGCGCGCAACCTGGCGACGAGGTCAGGATCGGCGAGACGGTGTTCGACTTCCGGTGAGGTGTCGGCTTTGAAAGTGGGGATCTTCGGTGGGACCTTCGATCCCATCCACCAGGGGCACATGGTCATCGCCGAGCAGGTGATGGGTGAGCTCGGCCTCGACCACATCCTGTTCGTACCGGCTGGCATCCCACCGCACAAGGAAGCCTCCAGCGTGCGAGCTAGCACTGGAGACCGCTACGACATGGTAGAGGCCGCCGTGGAGGGCAACGAGCGGTTCTCCGTGGACAGGGTCGAGGTCGACGCAGGGCGCCCCATGCACAGCGTAGAGACTGTTCAGATCCTCAAAGAGCGATCCCCGGACGACGAGTGGTTCTTCATCACTGGGGCGGACGAGGTCTCCAATTTGCTCGCGTGGAAGGACCCGGACCGGCTGCTCGAAGAGGTGGTGATGGTGGCGGCGACACGACCTGGCTACGACCTTTCGAGGTTGGATCACCTCGAGGCGAAGCTGAGGAACTTCGACCGGATCTTCCCCGTGGAGTGCACGCGGGTCGACATCTCGGCGACCGGCATCCGGCGCCGGATCTTGCAGGGCAAGAGCGTACGGTACCTGGTGCCGGAAGAGGTCTACGAGATCATTATGGAAAGAGGATTGTACGAAGGCGATGAAAAACGGAGCGGACAAGGAGGGCGTTTGAAGGAGGAGACGCGGTGAGCCGCGACGAGTCAGCCATCAGGCGAGAGAGCCTCGAGACGGATGGCGAAGCGCTGAGTTACGAGATGGCGACCACGGCGGCTCGGGCGGCGAGCGAGATGTTCGCCAGGGACGTGACGATCGTGGATCTGAGGGACCTGGTCTCGTATACGGACTACTTCGTAATAGCCAGCGCGGAGACCGAGCGCCAGACCAGGCGCGTGGCTCAGGAAGTAATACAGAGGATGATCGCGGCTGGGCACCGCCCGCGCACCAAGCGCATCGAAGAGGGCACGACCTGGATCAGCCTCGACTTCCTCGACGTTGTCGTCCACGTCCTCACCGACGAGGCCCGCGACTACTACCGCTTGGAGTCCTTCTGGCGCAGCGCCCCTCAGGAGCACTGGGAGGAGTAGACCGAGTCTCTATGCGGAACGAGAAACACCGCGTTGACACTCCCCATCGCGGTACATATACTCTGACAGTTGCTTTTGGGGCCGTAGCTCAGCCGGGAGAGCGCCGCGCTGGCAGCGCGGAGGTCAGGGGTTCGATCCCCCTCGGCTCCACTCGCGAGAACCGCTTGCCTATCGGCAATACTCGGCAATAGAAAAGCCCCCGGCGAGAGACGCAGGGGCTACTACACCAATTCCTACACCAACGCGCTACGAAAATGCCTCTTCCATAGCGGCGACGGCGCTATCCTGCATGTTCGGCAAGACGTGGCTATAGGTATCCAGCGTTATCGCTATGGATGCGTGGCCCAGCATCTCGGAGACGATTTTCGGGTTCACGTTCTTGAGCAGGAGAATAGTTGCGGCGGTGTGGCGTAGCTGGTGAAACGTAATGTGGGGGAGACCCGCCCGGACGAGCAGCGGCGCGAAGGACCGCTTGCGTAGGTTCGTCGGGTTGATTAGCGTTCCCTTCGACGTACAGAATTCGAGGCCCTGGTCCTGGAAGTGGTCGCCTAACACGTCAATCTCCTCCAACTGGCGCGTCAGGTGGCCTCTGAGGGACGCGGCGGCGTCTTTGGTCAGCTTGACCGTGCGCCTGCCCTTAGCGGTCTTCGTCGGGCCTACGGCGAGCTTGCCGCCGTCCTTCGTGACCGTGCGGCGTACTTGTAGCGTATGGGCTTCAAGGTCCAGGTCTTCCCAACGTAGTGCCAGCAACTCACCTTGCCGGAGGCCGGTATGCAAAGCCACCACCTAGAGAACTTCCAGACGGTCGCCTCGGACGGCCTCAAGGAACCTACGCGCCTCCTCTTGGGTGAGCGGGTGGACTTCCTCGGTGTGAACTCTTGGCGCGTCCACGTCGTCGGCGGGGTTCTTTGTCATGTATCCCCACCGCACGGCCTGCTTCAGAGCCTTGTGCAGCGTCTCGTGCATCTTGTGAACCGACGCGGCGCTACACCCAGCATCGAGCCGGGAGCGGTAGAAGCCCGCCACGTCCGCCGCACCTAGGGTCTGGAGCTTTTTTCGACCCAACGCGGGTATCAGGTGAACGCGACAAAGGGATTCGTTCCGATCGTAGGTGCTCTTGCGGACACTGCCGCGCACGGAGTTTTCCAACCAACTTGTCAGGAACGCGCCCACGGTCTTTGGGCCGCCGTCGCCGGTGATCCCCTTCGAGGCATCCGCCATCGCCGCTGTTAACTTCTTGGACACCTCTTTACGAGTCTTCGCGTACACTGCCTTTCTCTTCACTCCCGTGGCAGTCTGGACCGTGTAGCGGGCCATGTAGAGGCCGTCTTTGCGCCGGGTGATGCTCCCCTCGCCGTTGCCGCGCTTGCCCACGACCTACCGCCCTTCCCTCACGAGTTCCGAGAGATCTACCCCCAGGGCTTCCGCCAACTTGCGCAGCGTCCGGGGATGCGCACCCTGCCTTCCGTCCTCAAGGCGCCAGATCGTGTTGTAGGAGACGCCGGACTTTTCCTCCAGCTCCCGTAAGGAGAGAACCCGCTCTCTCCTCAGTTCCTTCAGCCGCTCCACGTCAACCTCCATGCTCGGTATTTTGCACTACTTTTCTCACAAAATATTACCACAATTAGTAGACAAATACAATACGATATTGTATAATGGGGGTGTCATAAAGAGATGGCCCCGGCGGTGGTGGAACACCCCGGAGCCCGGAAGCCACGAGCCCAGGCTCGAGCAGAGAGTGCGCGATATCTTCCGCAAGCACATAAGGGTCGCGGAGGCCATTGTGGGAAAACCGAGAAAGATCAGGTCGGCCTTTATCGAGCAGGTCGTTGGCGCTGGGAACTACCGCGCCCACTTCGAAGAAAGCCATGAGGGAAAGG
>JBJMIY010000122.1:0-16405 GCA_045806605.1 Rubrobacteraceae bacterium | reverse complement strand
ACGGCGGTGCCAGCCGCGAAGACGAGTAGCGCCGCGACGGCCTCCGAGGGGCTTGGGATGGTCGAGAGCAGCAGCAGCGTGAGCCCTCCGGAGCCTCCGACGCCGTGCACGAGGCCTACGCCGTACGCCGAGAGCGGCGTGGGGAGCGCCGTGTCGTGGGAGTGCTCGTGCACGGAATCCTCCGCGTGGGAGTGGAGGTGTCGGTGCGTGTCGCCGCTCTCGTGAGTGTGGGAGTGGGCGTGGAAGACGCCGCGGTGCCACCTCACCAGCAGTCTGACCGCGAGCACCACGATGATGATCCCTATGGCCACCTCGGCGGACTTCTGGATCTCCTCCGGAAGGTACTGGCCCAGCAGCACGAGCGGCAGCCCCAGGAGGATTAGCGTGGTCCCGTGGCCGAGGCCCCAGCTGAGGCCCATGAAGGTGGCTTTCCTGACCGCCTCCGGCTCCTCGGCGGCTATGAGGGTGGTGACGGCGGCCAGGTGGTCAGGGTCGCTGGCGTGCCTCAGCCCCAAAAGCAGGCTGACCAGCAGGACGACGCCCATCCCCGCGGAGCCTTGCAGGAACCCTTCGAGCCAGGGATCTATGGCGGCCACGCGCAACTCCTCCTCTCGGGGTCCTCGCCTCCTGCTTCTCGCAACAATAGGGACTTCGGCGTGCCGGTGTCAACTACGAGGGAGCCCCACGTCGCTCCAGCCACGAGCACCACTCGTCCACGCCCCTGCCCGTGCGGGCGCTCGTGAGTACGCGTTCGACGCCGGGGTTGACCGCGTCCAGGTTGCCGAGGAACTGCTCCAGGTCGAAGTCGAGGTACTCCAGTAGGTCCATCTTGTTCACCAGCACCAGATCGGCCGAGCGGAACATCAGAGGGTACTTGAGAGGCTTCTCTTCACCCTCGGTGATCGAGTAGACCATCACCCTCGCGTCCTCCCCGACCCTGAACTCCGCCGGACACACCAGGTTCCCGACGTTCTCTATGATGAGGACGTCCATCTCGTCCAGCGGAAGCTCGGCGAGCCCCGAGCGCACCATGTTCGCGTCGAGGTGGCACTCGCCGCCGAAGCCGGGGTCCGTGTTCACCTGCACCAGCGGGACGTGGAAGCGCGCCAGCCTGTCGGCGTCGAGCGTTGTCTGCACGTCGCCCTCGAGGACGCCGAGGCGGAGCTTGCCGCGCATGCGATCCAGCGTATGCTCCAGCAAGGCCGTCTTCCCCGCCCCAGGGGAGCTCATCATGTTTATGACGTACGTGCCGGTCTGGTCGAACTTCTCCCTGTTGGCCTGGGCGAGCGCGTCGTTGGCGTCGAGGACTCCCTCGAAGACCACTTTTTTAACGGCCGTGCGGTGCATGGGTGGGGCCTCCCTTCGGTCGGCGGTTTCAGGCTTCAGGCATCAGCCTCTGGGTCTCTGTCTGATCTTCCATCTCCAGCGACTCTACGTACAGCTCTTCTCCCGCGACGATCTCCAGGTCGAAGCCTCCGCACGCTTTGCATTGCAGGGGGAAGCTCTCCAGTCGACTCTCCGATCCGCAGGCGCGGCACTTTCCAGTTGCCGGGACCTCCTCCAGCACCAGCTCCGCGCCTTCGACCGAGGTTTCCTGTGCCGCCAGTTCGAAGCTGAAGGCGAGGGCGGAGGGGACGACCTGTCGCAGGTGGCCGGCCTTCAGATACACCTTCGTGACCCGGCGTCCGTCGGCGTGGCGCTCGGCGATCCTGACTACCGACTCGGCTATGGCGAGCTCGTGCACGCGCTAACCTCTCTGCTCCGTCAACGTCTCTATGAGACCGCGCAGCACGTGGTAGACGGAGGCCTGTACCTCCTGGATGCGCGGGATGTAGTCCGAGCGCACCACCACAGCGTGGTCTGTGAGCCGCTCGCTGACGACCCTCCCCCCGTCGTAACCAACGATGCCCACTGTGAGCAGGCCCCGTTTGCGGGCCTCGGCGAGCGCGGCGAGGATGTTGGGTGAGCCCCCGCTGGTCGAGATACCTATGGCCACGTCCTCCGGCCCCGCGTGTGCGATGAGCTGGCGCAGGAAGATGGCCTCGACGCCCACGTCGTTTGCTATGGCCGTGATGTTAGCGGGCTCGGCTGCGAGCGAGACGGCAGGGACGGTGCCGAAGCCGGGCGGCGGGGTCACGCAGTCGGCGACCAGGTCGTTCGCGTCCGTGGCCGAGCCGCCGTTGCCGAAGGCGATGATCTTGCCCCCCGAAGCAAGCCGCCTGGCGACGGCGGCGGAGATCTCCGAGATAGCTCCCGCCTCCGTCTCTGCGACGGCAGCGCGCATGCCGTTGAGCTCCTCCATCTTCTGCAGCATCGAGCCTTGCACCTCTTTCACGACCCCTTCGAGCTTCTGCTCCTCGCTTCCCAGGAACGGGTAGAGGAAGGCTGACGCTCCCACGTCGTGCCCCTGCTCGCGGTGCTCGAAGTACACGTGCACCGTCTCCCAGAGCATGTGGTAGAGAACCTCGAAGACCTCCTGGCACACGAAGGGGTCCTCGTCCGGGAGATCGAAGGGATAATCGCCAACCTCTCCCGCCAGCGCGAAGGTGAGCGCCCCACGCTCCTGGGCAACGCCGAGCGCGCGCTCCACCGCCGCATCCCTCTCGGGAAAGGCAAAGCCCATCACCATGTCCTGCGGGTGCAGGATCACCGGCAGCCGCCTCTCGAACTCTGGCCCCAGGTCAAGCGCCGGCAGCGCTCGTTTGCCGACGATAACAGGGTGCACGAACTCGACGGAGACGTGCTGAGCGTCAGTCGCGGCCGAGCCATTGCCGAAAGCCAGGAGACGTCCTCCGGCGAGGAAACGGCGGGACATCTCGTGGCAGGCTTCAGCGAGTCGCGGGGCTTCGGATTTGAAGAAGGCGTCGAAGATCTCGTTGCGGCGGAGCAACTCCTCCCTGCTCCGGACGGCGAGGACGTTTGTGTCGACCGTCATCACTCTTCCTGTTCGCGCAGGACGGCGTGCATAACCCCTGTGCTCAGCCGGGCGAGATCCAGCTCCCACATCACCAGGATCTTCACCGCTTTGATCCTCCGGTCGTCCTCAACAGATTCTGGGCAGCGGGTCGCCGACGAGCATGTCTATCATGCGGGTGCCGCCGAACCCTGTGTGCATTATGACCATGCGCGCGGGCTCCTCGCGCACCTCGCCGATGATCTGGGCCTCCTCGCCACCCTCGACGCCGCGCAAAGCCTCGAGCGCGGCGTCCGCCAGCTCAGGCGCTACGACGGCGAGTAGCTTGCCTTCGTTCGCTACGTACAGCGGGTCTATGCCGAGGATCTCGCACGCCCCATTGACGACGTCGCGAATCGGGAGCCTGTCTTCCCAGAGCGCGACCCCGTACCCAGAGTCGCGGGCGAGCTCGTTGAGTACCGTTCCCACCCCGCCGCGCGTGGGGTCTCGCATGAACCGGAGCCCCGGTCCCGCTGCGTCTTTGAGCGCCGCTACAAGAGAGGTCAGGGGACGGGTGTCCGAGAGCACGTCTGCCTCGAGCTCCAGGTCGCCGCGGGCGATCAGGATGGCCGCTCCATGGTCGCCTAGAGTGCCGGAACAGAGGATCCTGTCTCCCGGCCGCACGGAGGCTGGGGAGAGGGAGAGCTCCGGGTCCGCGGCTCCTACACCGGTGGTTATGACGTAGAGTCCATCAGCCTTCCCGCGCTCGACTACCTTGGTGTCTCCCGTGGCGATGGATACCCCGGCCCGCACGGCGGCGTTCGCAATCGCCTCCACCTCGCGGGCGAGCACCTCGGTCTCGAGCCCCTCCTCGACGATGAGGGCCGCGGAGAGCGCGATCGGGGTTGCTCCCGAGACTGCCAGGTCGTTGACTGTCCCGTTGACCGCTAGCTCCCCGATGGACCCGCCGGGGAAGAGAAGCGGACGCACCACGAATGAATCGGTGGTCAAGGCGAGTTGGGTTTCCCCGAACGAGAGCAACGCCGCGTCGGAGAGCGGCGCGAGAGCGGGGTTGTTCAGCGCCGGCAACAGGAGGCCCTCTATGAGCTTGTGGGTCGCTTTGCCTCCTGCCCCGTGGCTCATGTCTATGCGCGGGGCTGTGAACTTCGGCGGCCGGCGGCGGTTCTGTTCGAGCGCGTCGAGGACGCGGCGCTCTCGTTGTTCGCTCATTCCTTGGAGCCTATCTCGACCTTCTCGAAAGACTTGCGGCCGAAGTTGTAGTACGCGGCGCAGGCGCCTTCGGAGGAGACCATCAAAGCGCCTAGAGGATGGTCAGGCGTGCAGGCCGTGCCAAAGACCCTGCACTCGTGGGGCTTGAGCACGCCCTTCAAGACCTCGCCGCACTGGCAGGCCTTGGGGTCGGCCACCCGCACGCCAGGCGTGGAGTAGCGCAGCTCGGCGTCGAAATCCGCGTAAGCTGGAGAGAGCTTGAGCGCGGACTGGGCGATAAAGCCGAGGCCCCGCCACTCGAAGTACGGACGAAGCTCGAAGACTTCGGCCATGCTCTTGAGGGCGGCGAGGTTCCCCTCCCAGAGGACGACCCGGCCGTACTGGTTCTCGACCTCGCAGCGGCCCTCGTCGAGCTGTCGCATGAGCATCAGGACGGACTGCAGGATGTCCAGCGGCTCGAAGCCTGCTACCGCGACCGGCTTGCCGTAGTCCTTGGGCATGAACTCGTAGGGGCGGCATCCGATCACCGTCGAGACGTGCCCCGGCCCTATGAAGGCGTCGAGACGAAGATCCGGCGAGTCGAGGAGCGCCCGCACCGGCGGCACGATGGTGACGTGGTTGCAGAAGACGGAGAAGTTCCCAAGGCCCTCCTTCCTGGCCCGCTGCAGGGTTAGCGCGGTGGATGGCGCCGTGGTCTCGAAGCCTATGGCGTAGAAGACTACCTCGCGGTCCGGGTTCTCACGCGCGATGCGCAGGGCGTCCAGGGGTGAGTAGACCATCCGGATGTCCGCGCCTTGAGCTTTCACCTCCAGCAGGTTCCCTTTGGAGCCGGGCACGCGCATCATGTCGCCGAAGCAGGTGAAGATGACCTCGGGCCGCTCGGCGATGGTTATGCCTTCGTCTACACGGCCCATGGGCAGCACGCAGACGGGGCAGCCCGGCCCGTGTACCAGCTCTACCTGGTCAGGCAAGAGGTCTTTGATGCCGTGGCGGTAGATGGTGTGGGTGTGTCCCCCGCAGACCTCCATGAGCTTGTAGTGCCGGTCCGGGTCGGTGACCGAGGCGATCTCCGCCGCCACCGCCCGCGCGATCTCGGCGTTCCTGAACTCGTCTACGTATTTCATGTCGCTCTCTCCGGTCGCTCAGGCATCAGGTTCTACCTTGCCGATGGCTACGCCGCCGTGGGTTAGCAGGACCTCCCCGATCTCGACCGGGGTCACCAGCTCCACGGCGATCTCTGCCCGGTTGCCCGCCCTGTCCTCGCAGAGGGCGTCGTCGCCTTCTATGGAGATCACCCGCACGGGGATACCGGCGTCGGAGCAGACGACGCACCCGTCGTGGTCGAGGGTGCAGGAGCCTGGCAGCGTGAGGTCTATCTCGCTCATGGTCACTCTATCTGGGAGGCTTTGAGCTCCTCCAGCTCCTGCTCGTAGGCCTCGCCTATCTCCTCGAGGGCCTGCAGGGTGGAGTGCGCCTCGGCTTCGTTGAGCCTGGACATCGCGAAGCCCACGTGGATCAGGACCCAGTCCCCGACCTCTACCTTCTCGTCCTCGTTGTGTACAAGCCCGATGTTTATGTTCCTCTTGACCCCGCCCACGCTCGCCTTGGCGAGCATCAGGTCCTCGTCGAGGATCTCAACTATCCGGCCCGGTATGCCCAAACACATTCGCGCCTCCTTACGTGCCCCTGTCCGCTAACACCGCCTGTCCCAAAGAGATCCCGCCGTCGTTGGTGGGCACTCGCCGGTGCCGGTAGACCGCAAAGCCTTTCCCTGCCAGTAACTCTACCACCTGCTCCATGAGCAATAAATTCTGGAAAGTGCCCCCGGAGAGCGCGACGCTGCTCACCCCTCCGGCGTCCCGGATCTCCTCGCACCCCGCGGCGACTACCTCGGCCATCGTGCGGTGGAACCTGGAAGATATTTCCCGGATCTCGCGTCCCGCCAGGAGGTCGTCCACCACCCCGCCGATGATTCCCCGGGTCTCCACCACCCAGCCGTCTCCCTCCGGCCGCAACCGGAATGGGTATCCTCCGTTCACAGGACCGCGGGCGGCGAGCTCCAGCTCTATGGCGGCCTGTCCCTCGTAGGTGGTCCGCAGAGTTCCCGGCACACCGGCCAGGGCTGCCACGGCGTCGAAGAGCCGGCCCGCGCTGGAGGTCGGCGGGGTGTTCAGCCCGTGCTCCACGAGCCGGGCGATGAGCCGCACGTTCGGCTCCCCCGTCTGACGCACCATCGCCAGCGGCAGCTTCGACGTCTCCTCCTCGCCGTGGAGCGCGATCAGGTACGCCAGGGCCATCCTCCACGGCTGGCGGATGGCGGCCGCCCCGCCGGGCATGGGGGCGTACTCGAGGTGCGCTCGCCGCGCGAACCCCTCCGCTACGCTCCCCTCCAGGAACTCTCCGCCCCAGACGGCCCCGTCGGTCCCGTATCCTGTCCCGTCCAGCGCCACCCCGATGACCCTTTCCGCGTCAGGGCGCTCGTTGTCCGCGAGGCAGCTCGCTGTGTGGGCGTGGTGGTGCTGCACGCCGACCGCGGGGAGCCCCGACTCCTCCAGCTCACGGGCGTACTTGGTCGAGAGGTACTCGGGGTGCAGGTCGAAGGCTACGAGCTCCGGTTGCACGTCGAAGAGCCGGCAGTAGTGCTCGACCCCCTCCCGGAACGATCTCAGGGTCTCGTAGTTCTCCAGGTCCCCGATGTGGTGGCTGAGGAAGACGTGGCGCTCCTTGGCCACGCAGAACGTGTTCTTGAGCTCGCCCCCGCAGGCCACGGTGTGCCGGCCGAAGCCCTCGGCGACCCCTAGCGTAGCTGGGGCGTAGCCACGGGAGCGCCGTATCTGGTAGACGTTCCCGTCCACAACCCGTACCACGGAATCGTCGCAGCGCATGTGGATGGGCCGGTCGTGGACGAGGAAGTAGTCGGCGATCTCCCCCAGCTGCTTCAGGGCCTCCTCGTCTCCGTAGGCTATGGGCTCGTCGGAGTTGTTGCCGCTAGTCATGACGAGCGGGATGCCCGCGTCGCCCAGAAGCAGGTGATGCAGCGGAGCGTAGGCGAGCATGACGCCTAGAGTGTTCTGGCGTGGCGCCACCTCTTCTGCCACCTCGCAGCTATCGAGCCGTTCCAGGAGCACTATGGGGCGGGCCGGGGAGGTGAGGAGCGACTCTTCCTCCGGGTTTACCTTGCAGAGCTCCCTTACCTGTTCCGGATCTCGGGCCATCAGCGCGAAGGGCTTGTCCTGGCGCACCTTGCGTCCCCGAAGCGTCCTCACCGCTCGCTCGTCGAAGGGATCGCAGGCCAGATGGTAGCCGCCAAGTCCCTTGATCGCGAGTATTGCCCGTCCGCGCAGCATCCGCGCCGCCCGCAGGATGGGGTCTTCTGGCTTGCTGCGCAGCTCGTGGCCGAACCTGTCCAGCAACCTCACCTGCGGACCGCAGACGGGGCAGGCGTTGGGCTGGGCGTGGAAGCGCCGGTCCGAAGGATCGTCGTACTCCTGCCGGCACCGGGGGCACATCTCGAAGCCGGACATGGTGGTCATGGCCCGGTCATAGGGCACCGAGCGTGTTATGGTAAACCGCGGTCCGCAGTTGGTGCAGTTGGTGAAAGGGTACCGGTAGCGCCGGTCCGAGGGGTCGAAGATCTCCGCCAGGCACTCCCCGCAGGCGGCGACGTCGGGTGAGACCAGCGCGCGCCGCCTGGCCCCATCCCGGCTCTCCTCGATACGGAATGCCCTCTCTTCGAGCACCGCGAGCGGCCGCCAGGCTATCGCCTCGACCACGGCCAGAGGCGGCGCTTCTTGCGTTATCCCGAGCAGGAAGCGATCCAGCTCCTCCGGAGCGCCCTCCGCCTCGATGTGGACCCCTTCGGCGTCATTGCGCACCAGCCCGGCAAGCCCGTGCCGCCGGGCCAGGGAGTAGATGAAGGGCCTGAACCCCACGCCCTGCACGATGCCGCGGACCGAGATCTCGCGGCGCTCCTGGGCAGGCGCTCTCATGAGGCAGGCCTCTGCAAGCGTGCGTGCTCCAAAACCCTACATGTTCCTTATCTTCATGTACCTCTGGATCTCCGGCCACTGCGCGACCACCGCAGCACCAGCTCCCAGAGCCAACAAGAACAGCAGCTTCTTCACGACTTCACCTCCTTAGAGATCTGCCCTACCAGCGACTCAACCAGCTTCGCGGCTTCCTCCACAGCCGCCTGCACGGGCTCGCTCAGCTCCATCAGCATCTCTTCGTAGTCGTCCCCGCCGATGACTGCCTGTGGCTCGCACCCAACCACCAGGGTGCGAGGCGGCGTAGGGCCGAGCGTGCGGGCGAATTTGATCACCTTGACGGGGTCCATCCCGTGGGTGTCGAGCACCACCTCTCCGTCGTCCTCGATCTCCGGCTCGAGGAGGTAGACGGTGCCTGGCTCCTCGCCGCGCGGGGTGGCGTCTACGAAGATGACGACCGCGTAACCGTCGTGTAGCGCGTAGATGAGATCCATCCCCCTGATGCCGAAGTCCGCAACCTCGACGCCGTCAGGTAGCTCGCGCTCCGCGAGCCGCTTCACGACCTCGACCCCGAAACCGTCGTCGCCAAGGAACACGTTGCCTATGCCGGCGACCAGGATGCGCTTACTCACCAGGAGAAGCCTCCGAGTCCAACGGCACTACCTCCTCGGGGGAGAAGAAGAACCGGTGCCCGAGGATGCGGTCCCCTCCCAGGTCTCTGCCGGGGTCTTCCTCGAGCGTCACCGCGATGTAGACCCGGTCCTCGTAGTCCTGCTCTATGCCCTCGACGAACGCAACCTTCCCCGCGAGCGCGATGTCCATGATGTCCCCGCCGGCGCGCGGCCAGAGCATGACCCGGCTACCCTTCCGGATCTCGACGCCCTCCACGTCCAGGCTCCGAAGCTCTGGCCTACCCTCCTGTTCCTTGAAGAAGTCCACCCTACTCCCTCAGCATCCTGAACTCCCGGATGGCCCCGTGCAGGTTCATGAGCTCCTCCGGCGAGAGAGACTCGCACCGCTCCAGTATCTCCCGTGCCCGCGGGTCGGAGGCGCGCATCTCCTCCTTCTCCTCATCCGTGAGGCTCATGATATTCAGGATGAGGAGTTGATCGATCTCCCCTCCGTCGAACAGGTCGCCGGGGCTCTCGGGGGCGATCTGGGGATAGTCGGAGAGGATGATGGGGGAGGAGAGCAGCATGTTCCGCTGTCCCTCCTCTCCAACCAGCACAGGCCACGTCTTCAGGTTCTCGCACCCTTCCGCTATCTCTCGTAACTCCTCCGGCGGGTCCGTCAGCGAGACGAACTCCCCTCCTTCCACCTCCAGCGCCGTGTGGGTCGAGACGAAGGTCTGCTCGAGCGTGCTCTCCCTGTCCGCTCCCCCCCACGCAGTGGTGTTGGTGATCCTGACCGTCACCCCGAAGAGCCCCTCTCGCAGGGACTCGGCCCAGACCTCTACCGTTCCTCGCAGCGCGCGCCAGCTGCGCACCAGAGCCCCCACGACTTCTCCGGCTGGCCCCACCAGCGCTTCCTCGCTAATCCCATCGGGGATGTCTATCTCCACCTCCCTCGGGCTCTCCAGGTCGGAGAGCCTGAACCGTCCGACCGCGACCTCCCGCTCGGTCGCCTCGTCCCACGGCAGATAGAGGTCGTCTCCGACTCGCAGCTCCTCGACGAATTCCAACGCAGAGACGTTGCATGCATCGCCTCTACGACGGCCGACCTTCCGCTCTGTTACGTGCAGGAAACGGACGTTGATCTCGATGGTGGACCCTCCGTCCCCGGCCACCAGGCACTGGGTCTGCATGATCCAGGGGTCGTCCTGCCCGCGCGCCTCGCTGTAGGCGCGCGGGTACACCCCTCCGAACGTCCAGCGCTGCTGGTTCTTTAGGGTCGATCGGCGGTAGGGCCACAGTATGTAGCCTTCGTAGAGCACCGCTTCGGCGATCTTCTTCGCCGCGTCCACCTAGCGCTCCACCTCGTGCTCGCTGGCGCGCAGCAGCGCCTCCACGGCGGATTCCCAGGTCGGGAACCCCATGCGCACCTTGTAGTCGTAGAGCCGGTCGAAGGCGTCTCTGCGGAGCCGGATCCAGGCGCTGTTGGGGAAGTAGTGGTCCATCATCTCTTTCCACAACCGGACCGGCAGCCTGAACTCCGCTTCTTTCTCCCAGGAGATAAGGGCTACCTGCAACCCTCCGCCTTCCCCGGCATAGAAGACCGTGCCGCTGAACAGGAACTCCAGCGGGACTTCACCGTCATCCAGCGCATGGAAGTACTTGGCCGCGACGACCTCGAGGTCGTAGGTGCACGGAACGGGCATGTCCACGACCGTGCTCCCCGAGAACGGCTGGACCTGCAAGACGGTGTGGGTCCAGAGCAGGCTCCGCAGCGTCTCTCCCCACCTGTGCGGCTCGCCGAATAACTCCAGCAACATCTCCTGCTCCGCCGCGTCGTAGTGCCGCTGCGTCGCGGCGATCCGGATCTGGGTGTTCAAAGCGACGGAGCGGATGGGTTCTTCTCCCCCGTTCTCGATACGTAGCTTGAACAGGAGGCTCGGGACGGCGGCGAAGGACAGTACCTCGGCGTCAACCACCTCGAAGTTCAGGTCAGGCATGGAGTCGTGCTTCCTCAGCCCGCATTTCCTCCAACGCTGGCTGGACCAGAGCAATAAATGCCTCTTTGCGGCTGCCGATCCTACCCTTCTTCCCTATCTGCTCGTCGTTGTAGAAGTATCCGCTGCCGATCAGCCAGAACAGCTGGTCAACATTGTAGGGAGTGACACCGACGTTCCGCGCTACCCTGGCTACTGCCTTGAACACTTCATAGTCGCTGGTCCCGAGAGGGCAAAGTCCGAGCGCCGGGAAGATGGCCTTGACGTGCACGTCGGGCTTGGAGAAGTTCTCGTAACCAAGTTGCATCAGGAAGTCACAGGCCAGAGCGAAGCCGATCCCGTATATCTCCTGTGCCACGAGCATCGGCAGAGCTGGTCGAGCGCGCTCGTCTTTGTCAAAGAAGTCTACCCAATCATAGAAATCCTTCGCTGATCCAAACTGGGATAGAAACCTGGCACCGGACAGAATGGTTCGGCAATAAATCGGCCAGAGGCCTTTGGATGTCTGGTTGATGTTGCCCCTGGGCTCGAGCTGGACCATGATGGCCTCGAACACTTCGCGCTCGGAGGTGTATTTTTCGAGCACTTGCGCCGGCTCGAATTCGCACAGAACCGGCTTGAGTTCGCGCACACCACCGATAGCGCCGCCGATCACCTTTGCCTTCCTCTCGGCGCTTTGTCCTGATTCCAGTAACAGGTAGTAGAGCCCGCTTGTGGTTTCAGGACGATTTGCCGTGGAGAAGTGCAGGTATCCTTCGATCAGGTCGGACGCATCCTCATCTATCCCTGATCGCAATAGGGATTCTGTGAGAAAGTCCTTCGCTAGCCTGTAAGCAGCCCTGTCGACTTCTGGCTGGCTCCAATCTCCCACCAGACTCCTCATATCCGAGCTGCCTCGCACTTTCAAGCCGGCGGCAGGCTCGGGCTGTTCGGGTCTATGGGGTTCCTGGCCTCGGGGTTGATGCCCGTGGATTTCCGGGCCGTGGACTTGGCGGTAGGACGCCCAGCCCCCGTCTCGCCTGTCTCGTAGAGGCCGGGATCATTCTCGATGCCACCGGGCTCGTTGCCCTGGCTTACCCCCGGCGTGTGCGCGGGTGCATCCGGCGTCGTGTCCGGCTTCCCTACCCTTATGTCCGCCATCTGCTGCCCCTTTCCTGGTAGCCTATTCTACTCGCCGGATGAGAACCTAGCCTTCTCGTCCGGCGCTCTTGGAGCGCTCCCGTAGCTGCTCGAAGAATCGCTCGATCTCCTCCCAGACTTCCCGGCCGCCGCTCAAGCCCCTCCAGCGGGTCCGGATGAGCCCCACGAGGCTGTAGCACTCGTCTATGGAAACCAGGAAGTGCTCCCGCGCCCCCCGCACGCGGTTTACCAGGAGCGCCTCCACGTCCCGGTCCATCGCTCCCAGGACCGGGTTGCGCCTCTCCAGCTCCTCCCAGGCGCTCAGCTTCAGGAGCGACTCCGTCGGTCCCATCGGGCTCGGATAGAACGCCACGACCCGCTCGGCGGGCGTGCTGTAGAAGAAGAAAGCCATGTCCACCGGGATCCGCAGGCTTTCCCACTGCGCGTCGCTCATCTCGAAGTCCTCGAGGAACAGCCGGCGGTCCGGTACGAGCCGGTAACGACCTTCGCTCGCCGCTTCCCTGTCGAAGAGGATGGAACAAGGCCGGCAGGCGCACATCATCTCTCGCGTGGAGACCTCCAGGAGATGACGGTGTTCCGGCGGTATCGGCTCGCCGCACAGGTCGCAGTGCTCCAGAGCGGCCTCCGCCGCCGCCTTTGCCGCCTTATCGGACTCTTCTTCGGCGAACCGCCGCAGCGAGGAGAAAGCAGAGAAAGCCTTCCCGGCTCCTCGATCGACCATGCGCCCTTCAGCCCACCGCGCTCGGGAGAGCTATCTTCACCATGCTTCGCCGCCCGCGGCCCTGTCTCTCTTCGACGACTTCCTCGTTCACGAGCAGCGGTATGGGATCCAGGTGCAGCTGCGGGTCGTCCAGACACCTCCCCGCCCGGCGCACGTCGTAGCGGCGCTCGCAGCGCGGACAGCTCAGCTCGGCCCCGTTCAGGCCGCCTTTCTCCAGCGATTCTCCGCAGCCGGGGCAGGTGTGCCGGTAGGCGTAGAAGTCGTCTTCGAGCTTCGCGAAGAGCACGGGTTCGCCGGAGATCTCCTTGATTAGCGTCCCGCCCCCGGAGAGCTGGGGCAGCCCGCCGACGACGGTCCAGGAGGTTCCGTTCTCCTCCTGCCGCTTCTTTTTCCTGCGCAGCGTGGGTCCAGCCACGAGGGTAGGGGCCGGTTGGGGCTCCGTCACGCCCTCGGCCTCGATCCCCTCCAGGTCAGGGGCGGCTTTCTGGACGGCTTCCTCTATCGCCAGCTTGAGCGTCACGGCGGAGGACGGACAGCCGTCGCAGCTTCCCTGCATCCTTACGCGCGCCACGCCTCGTTCTATCCCCAGCAGCTCCACGTTCCCACCGTGGGACTGCAGGTAGGGACGCACCTCTTCGAGGGCCCGGACGACCCGCGTCTCCACGTCCAGAGGGTGCAGCCCATGCAGGAGCAGTAGGTGTGAAACCAGCTCATCTCCGGCGAGGGCCTCGAAGATTCTCTCGCGCTCCTCCCCTTCGGCGATCACCTCCATCACTCGCGCCAGACCCTCGCCGTAGAGCTCCAGAAGGAGCTGTACCACTTCAGCGGCCTTGGCCCTGGCGTTCGGGTCCGCAAGCGCTTCGATCTCCCCAAGCAGCGTCTCCATCCTGGCGGCTCGCTCTTGTAATCCCTGGTCGTCCAGAAGCATTTCGACCTTCCTTCGGAAAGCGGGCCCCGAGCTCGGGGCCCGCCTGACTTCACGTCCGCCTGGAGCTTGCGGTCTCTACTCTACGCCCAACCCCAGCGTGGGGGAGTGCCGCACCTCCAGTATCTTGCCCTTTCCCGAGTACATGTGCACCCCGCAGGGCAGGCACGGGTCGAAGCTGCGCACGGCCCGCATTATGTCGATGCCCTTGAAGTCTTCGGGGCCGTTCTCCTCGAAGATCGGAGAGCCCATGACCGCGTCCTCGTAGGGTCCGGGGGTGCCGTAGGAGTCGGTGGGCGACCCGTTCCACGGGGTCGGCGGGTAGGGGTGGTAGTTGGCGATCTTGCCGTCCCGGATAACCAGGTGGTGCGAGAGGACCCCGCGCACCGCCTCGTGGAAGCCGCAGCCTATGGCCTCCTCGGGCACCTCGAACTCCTGGAATACCTTGGTCTCTCCCTCGCGCAACAGCTCGAGGGCCTTGTCCAGGAAGAAGAACGCCATCGCAGCCGCGTAGGCTATGAAGTAGATCCGGGCCCGGTCCCGCTCGATGGCGTTGGACCACTCGGGGATGTTCCACTCTAACTGCATCTCGGGCGTGGCCGCCGTCTTGGGAAGGTTGATCTCGACGCTGTGGCCCGTGGCCTTGACGTAGCCGACGTCCACGAGACCAGCGAGCGCCGTGGCCCAGAGCCTGGCTATCGCACCGCCGCCCGTGTCTAGCGCCAGGTGGTCCCCCGTGCGCTGGTCGTACCAGCGCGGGCTCATGACCCAGCTGTAGTTCCCGCCTTCCAGGTCCCGTTTCTGGGGCTTGGGGAGCGTCGTCTGGTTCCACGGGTGCCGCTTGTCCACCGGGTTGCCCAGCGGGTCACGGGATACGAAGGTCTCCTCGTTCTCCCAGTCCTCATAGTAGGAGGAGCCGAGCAGGATCCGGATGCCGAGGTTTATGTCCACCAGGCTCGTGGTGACGAGCTCGCCGTCCACGATTATGCCGGGCGTGACGTAGGCGGCCCGTCCCCAGTCGGCCATGTTCTCGTACTTGTAGTCGCAGGCGTCCGGGTTCTGGAACGCGCTCCAGCAGCCGAGAAGGACGCGCCTGCGGCCGACTTCCTCGTAGCCGGGTAGCGCCTCGTAGAAGAAGTCGAAGACGTCGTCGTTCATAGCGACGGCCTTCTTGATGAAGTCAATGCACCTCATCAGCCTCGACAGGTAGTCGGTGAAGATCTGGGGCGTCGCCACGGTTCCCGTGCCACCGGGGTAGAGCGTCGAGGGGTGTACGTGCCGGCCCTCCATCAGGCAGAACATCTCGCGGGTGATCCGGCTCATGTTCAGGGCCTCTTTGTACATCTCGCCCGTGAACGGGTTGAAGGCGCGCATGATGTCGGCGATGGTACGGTAACCGTGGATGTTGGCGTTGGGAGCATCCGCCTGCTCCGCCCGCTCCAGGAGGCTCGGGTTGGTACTCCCGACCATCTGCTCGCAGAAGTCCACGAACACCAGGTTGTCCTGGAAGATGGTGTGGTCGAAGATGTACTCCGCGGCCTCGCCCAGGTTGTAGATCCACTCGGCCAGCGGGGGCATCCTTATCCCGTAGGCCATGTTCTGGGCGTAGACCGAGCAGACTGCGTGGTTGTCACCGCAGATGCCGCAGATGCGGCTGGTGATGAAGTGCGCGTCGCGCGGGTCCTTGCCCTTCATGAAAACGCTGTAGCCGCGGAAGATGGAAGAAGTGCTCTTGCACTCGACCACCTCCCGGTTCTCGAAGTCTATCTTGGTATAGATCCCGAGGTTCCCGACGATGCGGGTGATCGGGTCCCATGACATCTCCACCAGGTTCCTGGATTCTGCCGGAACTTCCTCTCGGATAGCCACTTATCCTCCTCTCTCTACGCCCGCCAGCGCGGGTCGTAGCCGGTTGTGAGCTCCGGCTTGTTGTGGCGCCACTTGGGTTCCTTGTTGACCGTCTCGTTGGTTATGCTCCTGAGCCTCCGGATCATGGCGCCGTAGACTTTGGTCATGGCCGTAGAGAGCGTCGAGCCCGGCGGCTCGTCCATGAACGGCATGAACTTGTCCGGGAAGCCCGGCATCGTGCAGCCGATGCAGATGCCGCCGACGTTCGGGCATCCGCCGACCCCGTCCATCCAGCCCCTCTTGGTAACGTTGCAGTTGACCACGGGTCCCCAGCAGCCGATCTTGACCTGGCACTTGGGCGAGTTGTAGTCGAGCGCGAAGTCGCCCTGCTCGTAGTAGGCGGCCCTATCACAGCCTTCGTGCACAGTCTTCCCGAAGAGCCAGGTCGGCCTGAGCTGCTCGTCCAGCGGGATCATCGGCGACATGCCGGCCGCCTGGTAGAGCAGCCACGTCAAAGTCTCCATGAAGTTGTCAGGCTGCACGGGACACCCCGGGATGTTCACTATCGGTATCCCGGCCTGAGAGCGGAAGTCCCATCCCAGGTAGTCCGCCAACCCCATGGAACCGGTGGGATTACCCGCCATCGCGTGAATCCCGCCGTAGGTCGCGCAGGTCCCGACTGCCACCACCGCCCACGCCCTCGGCGCGAGCTGGTCGATCCACCAGTTGAGGGTGAGGGGCTCGCCGGTCGCGAGATCGTTCCCGAACGATGTCCAGTACCCGTCCCCGTTAATGTTCTCGTTGGGGATGGAGCCTTCGATCACCAGGACGAACGGGACGTCGAGCTCGTCGTTGGCCGCCTGGCGATAGACCTGCAGGAAGTCCTCACCGCCGAGCGAGGGGTCAAGCACCTTGTTGTGCAAGTGTACTCGGGGCAGCCCCGGTATGTTTCCCAACAGCACGTCCTCGATGCTGGGCAGCGAGGCCGCCGTGACGGAGACCGAGTCCCCATCGCAGCTCATGCCCTCGGAGATCCAGAGTATGTGAACCTCCT
>JBJMIY010000121.1:0-4759 GCA_045806605.1 Rubrobacteraceae bacterium | reverse complement strand
AGGAAGTGCATCTCTATACGGATCTGACCATCCCCCCGGCACGCCTCGCAACGCCCGCCCTTGACGTTGAAGCTGAAGCGGCCAGGCTTGTAGCCCCGGATCTTGGCCTCCGGCGTGGAGGCGAAGAGCTGCCTTATGTGGTCGAAGACCTTGGTGTAGGTCGCGGGGTTCGACCTCGGCGTCCTCCCTATGGGGCCCTGGTCTATGTCTATGACTTTGTCAACGTCCTCGACCCCTCTGAGCCCAGCGTGCCTCCCCGGACGGTGCTTGCCGCGGCTCACCGCGTTGGCGAGGGCCTTGTAGAGGATCTCGTTCACCAGCGTGCTCTTGCCCGACCCGGATACCCCTGTCACGCACGTGAACACCCCGAGGGGGAACTCCACGTTTACGCTCTTGAGGTTGTGCTCGCTCGCCCCGAGCAGCTCGACGGCGCCGGTCGGCTCGCGACGCTCCTCGGGCGGCTCTATCCTGCGGCGGCCTGCCAGAAACTGGCCGGTCACGGAGCGCTCCTCCGCCTCGATATCGTACACGCTACCGGTAGCCACGATCTCGCCTCCATGCACCCCCGCCCCCGGTCCCACATCCACAAGGTAATCGGCGGTCCGGATCGTCTCCTCGTCGTGCTCGACGACGATGAGCGTGTTCCCGAGGTCCCTCAGCCTCATGAGGGTGTTGAGCAATCTCCGATTGTCCCTCTGGTGCAACCCGATAGACGGCTCGTCGAGGACGTAGAGTACGCCAACGAGACCGCTGCCGACCTGGGAGGCGAGCCGGATGCGCTGGGCTTCACCACCTGACAGAGTACCGGCCGAGCGGCTCAAAGTAAGGTATCCGAGCCCCACGTCCACGAGGAAGCCGAGGCGCTCGCGGATCTCCTTGACGACACGCTCGGCGATGATCCACTCCCGCGGCGTGAACTCGACAGTGCCGAAGAAGTCCTGCGCATCCAGGACGCTGAGCTCGGTGAACTCGTAGATGTTCTTCTCCCCCACCGTCACGGCGAGCGCCTCGGGCCTGAGGCGCGCTCCCTTGCACTTCGGGCAGGGGACGTGGCTCATGAACTCCTCTATCCTCTCCCGCCGGTACTCCGAGTCAGTCTCGGCGTAGCGGCGCTCCAGGTTAGAGACGACCCCGTCGAAGTGGGTCATGTACTGGCGCCTTCTCCCGTAACGGTTGCGGTAGGAGACGTAGATACGCCCGCCATTGGTCCCGTAGAGGATAGTGTTTTTGTGCTCTTCGGGCAGCTCGCGCCACGGCCGATCGAGGTCTATCCCGTACTTCTCGGCGAGCGCTGAGAGGACGCTGCCGTGGTACTCGGTCTGCGAGTTGGCCCACGGCACGACGGCGCCTTCGTTGACGCTCAGGTCATCGTTCGGCACTACGAGGTCGGGGTCTATCTCCAGCCGGCTCCCGAGCCCGTCGCATCGGTCGCACGCCCCGTGCGGGCTGTTGAACGAGAAGGTGCGCGGCTGTATCTCGGCGATCGAGGCGCCGCAGTTGGTGCACGTGAACGTCTCCGAGAAGAGCATCGACTCTCCCTCGGCTCCACTACCGTCCCTCTCGACCGTCTCGACGAGGATGAGGCCCTCGGCCAACCTCAGAGCGGTCTCGACGGAGTCCGTCAAACGGCGCTCGATGCCGTCCCGGATCACGAGCCTGTCCACCACGACCTCGATGTCGTGCTTGTAGTTCTTGTCCAGGTTGAGGTCTACGGGCAACTCGTGCAGCGCTCCATCCACCCGCACCCGCGCGTAGCCGTCCTCGGCCAGCTCCTGCAAGAACCGCCCGTACTCGCCCTTCCTCCCCCGCACGACCGGCGCGAGCAGCATGAAGCGCGTCCCCTCCGGAAGCTCGAGGATCTTCTCGACCATCTGCTGCGACGTGGAGGAAGCTACAGGGAAGCCGCAGACGTGGCAGTGGGGCCGCCCCGCGCGCGCGTAAAGGAGCCTCAAATAATCGTAGATCTCCGTTACGGTCGCGACGGTCGAGCGGGGGTTGTTGCTCGTCGTCTTCTGGTCTATGGAGACCGCGGGCGACAGGCCGTCTATGTGGTCCACGTCCGGCTTGTCCATCTGCCCGAGGAACTGCCTGGCGTAGGCCGAAAGGCTCTCGACGTAGCGCCTCTGGCCCTCGGCGTAGATGGTGTCGAATGCGAGCGAGGACTTGCCACTCCCGGAGAGCCCGGTCACGACGACCATGACGTCCCGCGGCAGCGAGACCGTTATGTTCTTCAAGTTGTGCTCGCGGGCCCCGCGGACGACTATCTGACTCTCGGCGATCTTGGTTCTCCCCTTCGCTCTCGAGTTTGGGCAAGTATACGGCCCCCTATTAGAGGGCCAAAGGGTCTATTCGGGTGCACGTGGATTTTACCATTCGCCGGAACGTCTTTTCTTTCGTACCACACCCACTCTCGTATATATTTAGGGTGCTCGTTGGCCCTCCGTCGAGCCGCGTCGCGAGAGAAAGGGACATGATCCTAAAGGAGTTTTCCCGGATACTGGTGGAAGAACTGGACGCTCGTCGCCTGGCGTCCGGCGACGCTTCCCGGCCCGTCCGCGGCCTCGCGGTCGAAGAACCAGCCGTTGGCTGGCTCGAGAAGGACGAGGTCGCCATCACGTCCCGGGAGACGCTTGACGAGGGCTTCTTGAAAGGCGCCGCGGAAGCCGGTGCGCCGGCCATCGTGTGGCGCAGTGGCGGCGAGCCGGTGCCCGAGGCCGCGCAGCTCGCGGCGGCACTGGGGCTCGGGCTCTTCGTCGTCCCGCCGGAGGTGCCGTTGCGGCGGTTGCTCTCGGCCTTCGTGGCGGGCGACGGGCTCCTGCTCCTCTCCCACGGCGTAGGCCGGACCCTCCTCGAGAGCGCTGGCGCTGAAGATACCATAGGGGACCTCACGGCCCGCATCTCCGCGCTGCTCGGCCGTCCCATCGTCGTAGAGGACCCTGTGGGGCGTCTGATCTCTAGTTCCCCGCCCGCGGATTCAGAGGAGCCGAACGCCTTGCGAGCGCTCCTCGAGAAGCACAACGTGCGGGCCTCGAAGGGGTCGGGGGTGGAAGAGACGCGCCGCGAGCGGAGAGACCGCTACGCCCGGCTTCCCGACGGCTACCTCTCTGTGCCGGTCGAGCGCTGGCGGATGGCGGACGAGGAGCTCCACTGGAGCCCGGTCGGGACCGGCGCCCCTGCGGGCTACCTGTGGATGGACCTCACGGAGAAGTCCCTGAGACCGGAGGACGTCGTCCTCCTGTACTGGGCGAGGCGCGTGCTCGAGACCGAGCTCGGCAAGGAGCGTATACGCCTGGAGACCCAGCTCGGCGTCCGGGGCGATTTCGTGGACGACCTGATCAACAACCAATATGGTTCGGTCGAGCTCCTGCTCCAGCGCGCCGGGTACCTCGATGCCGACCTCTCGGAGGGCGCGCTTGTCCTAGTGGTTGACATAGACGACTTCGCCCGCTACCTGGAGCGCCGCAAGCCGAAGGAGCCAGTTATACAGGAGCTCAAGCGGCGCCTGGCAGACGCCGTGCGCCTCCAGGCCCGCCAGCTCTTCTCCAACTTCCTCCTCGGTCCCCGCTCCGATAACGTCATCCTCTTCCTCGGCCCTTCCGACACCGAGACGCCTGAGGAGCTCCCCGAGCTGGCGCAGCGGCTGGCGAGGAACGTGCAACGCTACGCCAAGGGGCTGCTGCCTGACCTGACGGTTTCCGTCGGGATCGGGCGCTACAAGAGCGACCCGGCCCTGCTTCCAGATGCGTACTCCGAAGCGGAGGTGGCCCTGGAGATAGGGCACCGCATCAACGGCCCCTCCTCGGTCTCGACCTTCGAGGGTACGGGCACCTACAAACTCCTCTTCAGGGTCCTGCAGGAAAACCCTGAGGAGCTCGAGGCGTTCTACGGCGAGACCCTGGAGCCAGTAGTCCGCTACGACTCGCGCTACGGCACGGAGCTCGTCCACACCCTCACCACCTACCTGGATAACGACGCCTCGACCGTCAAGACCGCGACAGACCTCTTCGCCCACCGCCACACCATCCGCTACCGCCTCGACCGCGTCGGCGAGCTCACAGGGCTCGACGTGGACAAGAGCGAAGACCGCGAACAACTGACACTCGGGATCAAGGCCATGCAGCTCCTTGGCCGCGTCCCCAAGCGACCTTCGAGCTTCTCGGATAGATAGGCTTCAGGAGGGGTTGGATAGACCCGAGACCGTGCGTCGTGCGTTGCCCCCGCCATTGTAGTCCTGGATCACGGCACGCAGTACCGCTGAAAGTTCCTGATGCCTGAAACCTTCTTTGTACAAGCAGAGCAAGGGCCGCCCCGGGGGCAAGACCATCTTTGTACACTCGGCTAAAGACCCTTTGGAGATGGGCACCTAGACT
Source organism: Rubrobacteraceae bacterium (assembly GCA_045806605.1). Lineage (GTDB taxonomy): Bacteria > Actinomycetota > Rubrobacteria > Rubrobacterales > Rubrobacteraceae > JALYGY01. The sequence goes on along the minus strand of JBJMIY010000121.1, from coordinate 389 downwards.
ATATTCGTAGAGTAACTACCCGACTTCGAAGGAGAATGCTTTTGCGGAGGCTTGGTTTAATAACAACTATGGTTCTCATGCTGGTGCTGGCGTTACCCGGCCTGGCGCTCGCGCAGGACGGGCCGACGATCAAGGATCTCTCGCTGGCGATGGACACCGTGTGGGTTCTAGTAGCGGCGGTCCTGGTGCTGTTCATGCAGGCGGGGTTCGCGATGCTCGAGGTCGGCTTCTCGCGGATGAAGAACGTTGGGAGCGTGGTCGCGAAGATACTCGTGAACCTCGCGATCGCCGCTCTGTTGTTCTGGGCTGTGGGGTTTGCGATCGCCTTCGGCACCGGCAACGCCATCATGGGGACGCAGGGCTGGTTCCTCAACGTGCCGGCAAGCGCG
>JBJMIY010000120.1:0-5286 GCA_045806605.1 Rubrobacteraceae bacterium | reverse complement strand
GCTCGTGGGCGACCCGGCGCCGTTTGTCTGGGCTTACCGCAACAGCGGCTTCTGCATCGTGACCCTCTACGACAAAGACATGGACGCGCTGCGCGACGACCTGCTCTTCGTCGCCAAGCGCGAGGGCGTGGAGCTCCGGTGGCGCCGCACAGCGGCCTGAGAGTTTGCACAGCCGTCATCGAAACGCGGAGGTCCGGCCGGACCGCCCGAACGTACTAGAGAGGTAGACGAGTCAGATGCTTGCCAGCCACAACACCGGGGGTTTCGCCGCCACCAGCGCGCCGGAAGGGTTCGGCCTCGACGATTTCGAGAGGGCCGGCCTAAGGGTGGTCGAGCGCAGGTTCGAGCCAAAGGACACGATATTCACCCCCGGCGACCCCGACGACCAGCTCTACTTCCTCCTCTCCGGCGCGGTGCGACTGTACAAGATCTACGGCGACTACAAGGAGGCCACCACGGCCCTCCTCAAGGACAGCGGTGTCTTCGGCAAGCTCAATCTGGTCGAGGGTCGCTGGCAGGACGTGTTCGCCGAGGCCGTGACCGAGGCCAGGGTCGCGAGCATCCAGAAAGCCGCCCTCGAGCGCGTCATAAAGAGCGACCCCGAGTTCGCCCTCAGGCTGTTCTCTTCGCTCTCCGAGCGGCTGCGCCAGTCCGACGAGGTCATAGAGAGCCTGCTGCACAGGGAGGTCTCGACCCGCCTGGCGACGCTGCTCGTGAACCTCGGCGAACGCTTCGGCGAGGACGATCTCATAGACGTGCGCCTGACGCACCAGGACCTGGCGAACATGATCGCCTCGACCCGCGAGGCCGTCTCCAAGGTGATGAGCGAGCTCCAGCGCGACGGCGTCATCGAGACCCGAAACCGCAGGATCGCCATCCTCGACCGGGGCGCCCTCTCCAAGCGTGCCTCCGGCCCCTCAGGCCTCTCCGTGGACGGCCAGCTTCCGATCTAGCCTGCCGACACAGAGCCGGGTCAGTAATGGAACGCGAGTTACAGAGGTTCGAGGCTCGAGCGCCGACGACCGAGGATTTTCGGGCAATTGCCGAACTCATCCTGGCGTGCGACCTGGCGGACTATGGTGAACCAGACTACCTCGAGGAGGAGTTACTCGCCGACTGGAAGGAGATCGACCTCAGGACGGACGCATGGGTCATAGTCGCGCCCGATGGGGGATTGGCCGGCTACGCGGCTGTCGAGAACAGAGGGCGTACGCTCCTCTACGCCGAGGGTTACGTGCACCCGCGTTACACCGGCCGGGGCCTCGGAGCTCGCCTGGTACGTCTGACGGAAGCCCGGGCTCGCGAGCACGTCCGCCTCGCTATTCCAGAGACGCGCGTCGTCCTCGACAACACTATCAACGGCAGAAACGAGGCGGCCCGGATGCTCCTCGAGCGGGAAGGGTACCGGGCCACGCGGCACTTCTGGCGCATGACGATAGAGTTGGAGGATGCGCCAGAGCAGGACGCGCCAGGGGAGGTCTCGATCCGCCCTTGCGTCCCCGGGCGGGACGAGCGTGCCGTTTTCGAGGCGCTCGACGAGGCCCTTCGGGACCACTGGGGTTATCTGCCTACGATGTTCGAGGATTGGGAGCGGCGCAAGAAGCGCTTCGGCTTCGATCCCGGTCTGTGGATGTTGGCTGTGGATGGAGACGAGGTCGCGGGCGCGGCGGTGTGCCAGAACCGATCCGGGGCGGGTTTCGTAAGCGAGCTGGCCGTGAGGCGTCCGTGGCGCCGCCGTGGTCTCGGCCTCGCCCTTCTGCGCCGGGCTTTCGCGGAGTTCTATAGCCGCGGGGTGCGGGAGGTTGCTCTCGCGGTGGATTCGCAAAACCTCACCGGCGCGACGCGGCTCTACGAGCGTGCCGGCATGCGGGTCGAAAGACTCTACTCCCTTTACAGAAAGGAACTGCGTCCCGTCCACCAGCCCGGAGGCGGGTCTAGAATGGGTTCGTGAAAGAGAGCAGGAGCAAGGCCAGGATCGGCGTAGTCGAGCACCGGTTGTTTCTCGCCTACCTCGCTGCGCTGCTGTTATTGGGGTTGCTGACGGTCCACCAGATCGGTATTGCGTGGGACGAGCCGAACTACTTCACCTCGTCCTACTCCTATCTGTCCTGGTTCGGGCACGTCGTGGCGGAGCCTTCCGACTGGTGGTCCTCCATAGACCGCTACTGGGAGCAGAGCCACGAGGCGCCGCCCTTCTTCAAGCTCTGGGCCGGTCTCTTCGCGGGCGGAGCGGCGCTCGTCTACGGGACGGAGGACCTCGGTACTCTGGGCGACGCCTACCGGATGGGCTCCTACGCCCTCTTTCTCCTCTCCACCTACGCCGCGTTCCGCTTCGCGCGAGAGCAGTTCGGTTCGGCGGCGGCCTGGGGCGCCGCCCTGAGCATGCCGCTCATCCCTGCCCTGTTCGGCTTCGCCAGGCTCGGGCAGCTCGACGGGGCGGTGGCCTCGATGTACCTGCTCGCGGCGCTCGCGCTGTACCGGATGCTCGTCCGCGGAGGTCTGGGACCGACGGTACTGGCCGGAGTCGTCCTCGGGCTGGCGTTCGCGACCAAGCTCAACGTCTTCCCCCTGGTGCCGGCGGCGCTCTTGTGGGTGGCGGTCTACAGGCGGGAACGGAGAACCTTCGCGCGGCTATTCGCGAGCTTCGCTATCGGGGCGGCTGTGTTCTTCGGGATCTGGCCGTGGCTCTGGCGGGACCCTGTGGGGAGGACGTGGGAGTTCTTGACGTGGACGGCGGGCCTGCAGGAGGAGCGGTTCGCCTACTACCTCGGGGATTGGTGGGCCGGGGCGCCCTTCCACTACCCGCTTGTCACGCTCGTCGTCCTGGTGCCGCTCGCGGTAGCGCTCGCCGGGGTGCTCGGTGTCGTCCGGCTCTTTGGGGAGGCGCGAAACCCGTCGGCGGGCTGGGTTCTGCTCAACCTCACCCTCGTCCTCGCTGTGGCCGGGTCTGGACTGGTCCCCATCTACGGCGGCCCGAGGCAGTTCCTCGCCGCATTCCCGCTGTGGGCGATCTGCGCCGGCGTGGGAGTCGGGTGGCTCTCCTCCAGGCTCCGCGCTCCTCCGGCTGCCACGCTCGCGGCCTACGCGGCGCTCTCGCTGCCGGGTATTCTATGGACCGGGACGGCCTACTCGCTCGAGTACTACGGCGAAGCCGTCGGCCTCGTGCCCGGCGCGCACGCTTTAGGGTTCGAGACAACCTACCTCGCCGACACCTACAAGCCCGCCGTCGGATGGCTCGACGAGGTCGCGCCCGAGGGGGCGACGGTCTACGCGCAGGCAGGCACCCACCCTGTGCTGGAGAGCTACCGCCGAATCGGGGAGTTGAGGCGGGATCTCCGCCCGGCCTACCTCGCGCCCATAGCGCCCGAGGGGCCTGCTCGGGATCAGGAGCCGCACGAAGACTCGTACTTCCTCTTCCTGCCGCGCCAGTCCATTTACACGGATCAGATGCTCGCTCTCGAAGAGAAGCAACCGCTCTACGAGTACGATAAGGGCGGCGTGCCCCTGATACGGGTCTACTCCGGCGAGGCCGTCGGCGAGACGCTCGCCGTAGAGGGTGCTCCCGAGCCCCGCGACGTCGGCCTGGTGAACGTGCTGGTGGTCTGCGGCGGGGTGATCGCGGTGCTTTACGCTCTCCTGCGAGGCAGAAGAGGCGCAGGAGGTGGTGCGGCCTGAGTTCGGGCCCCTGAGCCCGGTTACATTCTCCCGGAAACTTTCGGGGGCGAGGAGCGTATACTCATTGTGTTATGGAGCACGTATCTGCGGTGGCGCTAGGCAGTTGGCGGGATAGGCTCAGGGGCATGTCTGTCCGGCGCGAGTCGCTGGACGACAACGAGCTGGTGGCCCGGACCCTCAATGGCGACGTTCGCTCCTACGAAGAGCTGGTCCGCCGCTACGAGCGGCTCGTGGGCCGCGTCCTCTACTCCTACGCGCGGCGTGAGATCTCCGTCGAGGACCTGGTGCAGGAGACCTTCTTGCGCGCCTACGACCGGCTGGAGACCTTCAACCCGGACTACCGGTTCAAGACGTGGCTCCTCGCCATCGCCAACAACCTGGGCGTGGACACCTTGCGCCGCCGCAGGGAGACTGTCGAGTTCAACCCGGAGACGCACGCGGGGGCGGGGCGGGGCCCGGAGGCCGAGGCCCTCGACGCAGACCGCTCCCGGAGCGTCCAGGACGCAGTCGCGACCCTGCCCGAGACCTACGGCGTGCCGCTGATTCTGCGCTACTCCGAAGGGCTCTCCTACGCCGAGATCGCCGAGGTGCTCGACATCAGCATACCGGCGGTCAAGAGCCGGCTCTTCCGGGCCCGGAACATGATGTCCGAGAGGCTCCAGGAGGTAGGGGAGCGGGGATGAGCGGTCCGCGCGAGTGCCGCTGCGATTCCGAGGCCGTCTTCGAGCTCGCCGACGGCGCTCTGGACGCGGACCGGGCGCGCGAGGCGCGCGCTCACCTGGACAGCTGCCCCGGCTGCCGCGAGCTCTACGAGAGGGAGCTCGAGCTCAACGCCATCCTCCGCTCCGCCGAGCTGGCCGACCCGCGGTCGCGGTCGGTGTGCCCGATGGTCGCCATGGCGCTGCCAACGCGGCCGCTGAAGGTCCGCGTCCTCTGGGCATCTGTCGCTCTGATCCTGCTCGCCGCAGCCTCGCTCGCCCTGAGCCTCGACGGAGCCAACCCCATGGTCTTCGCCGTGAACGCGCTTGAGGTCTTCTGGGGCGTGGTTGCGGGGTTGACGGACGTGATCCAGACCATGCTGGTCGCGGCCGCGCCGATCCTCCTGCTCGCCCTGGCCGTGGGCACGCTGCTCGACCTCTGTCTGGCGGCGACGCTCTTCTGGACGACCAGGCGGCGTGCCCGCGAGGCATGAGCTTCCCGGCTTCGTCGCTCTCCTCCCGAAACCTCCTGCGGCCTTTGCTCACCCTCTCCGTTGTGGTACTCGGGCTCGTCGTGCTCTCAGCGGTTCCCGCCCACGCCTTCGAGAACAAGCCGCTCGGTGATGTGGTTGTGGAGCGCGGGCAGACTGAGCCCGAGGTCTCTACCCCGGTCGGCGACGTCACGGTGGATGGGACGGTCGAAGGCGACGTACGCTCGGGCGTGGGTGACGTCGTGGTAAACGGTGACGGTGAAGTGGGAGGGGGCATAAGGGCAGGGTCAGGCGACGTCGAGGTGAACGGGCCTGTTGGCGGCGAGATCGACGCCGGGTTCGGAGACGTACACATCAACGCCCCCGTGGATGGAGATGTCGAGGTCGGCCGAGGGGATGTGGATCTGGGACCCGGAGGCCTG
>JBJMIY010000119.1:0-6378 GCA_045806605.1 Rubrobacteraceae bacterium | reverse complement strand
CGCCGGAGGCGCTGGAGGACCGGTTGTACCGGTTACGCGGGCGAGCAGCCGGCTAGAGCGCTTTGTGTAGGGCGTCCGCGAAGCGCCCCTACACGAGAACCGCCACTACAAACGTTTGGACCGTATGCGTCCATAGTAGACCTTCGTGTCGTACTCGATGAGTACCCTGCCTTCCGTCTGGTGCTCGTTGAAGGTCCTCTCCGCTTCCCGCAGCATGGCCTCCGAGCCGGGCTCACCGCGGGCGGGGATGTAGGAGGCTGACGATAGCCTTCCTGTAAGACCGTCGAGGTCGAGGACCTGTTCGTTGTCGAAGGTGACGCTTTCGAAGTGGTCGGGCCCGAAGAGGGTTTCCGCCAGGTTTGCATCTTGTCTCCAGATTTCTATCTCGCCGCGGTCCGTCCTGTAAGCTTCCAGCAACCGCTCGTAAGCTGCGAGGAACTGTGTTGCGTCCTTGCGGCGCAGGTTCCACACGAGCGCCACCCAGCCTCCGGACCTCAGGATGCGCTCGAACTCCACCCGCGACAGCCGCGGGTCGAACCAGTGAAAAGCCTGGCCCGCGACGATCAAGTCCACGCTAGCGTCGTCGAGCGTCGTGGCCTCGGCCGTTCCGGCGACGCTCGTGAAGCGCGGGTGATCGCCGAGAAGCTCCTCGGCCGCCGCTCGCATCTCGGGGTTTGGCTCGACGCCGAAGACGCGGTTACCGTTCTCCAGGTACAGGGTGCTCAGAATCCCGGTCCCGGACCCCACGTCGGCGACTACGGAGCTGCTTGTGAGCCCGCAGTCTGCCGCGAGGAGGTCCAGGATCGCCCGCGGGTATGAGGGGCGGTACTTCACGTAGCTCTCTACTCTGCCCGTGAAGCGTTGTGTAGGGTCGGTCATCGGTCTGGGAACGCATGCGCGCCGTAGAGCCTGACGAAGTGGGCGCCGGTGACGGTGCGGAGACGCACGAGCGCCTCTTCTCGTTTCTCGAAGAGGACCACTTCCTCCTCGCCGCCAGGGCCGAGCGGCTGGACTAGTCGGCAGCCCGGGGCGAGCTGTTTCACGAGGGGCGGTGGGACGGAGGTGAAAGCCGCGGAGACGAGGATCGCGTCGTATGGGGCATGCTCCGGGAGCCCTCTCGTACCGTCGCCCACGGCGACTTCGACGTTCTCCATCCTGTGGCGATCCAGGTTCCTCAGCGCGGTTTCGGCGACGTCGTAGAAGCGCTCCACGCTGTAGACGGAGCGGGAGAGGCGCGCGAGCAGGGCGGTCTGGAAGCCGTAGCCGGTGCCGACCTCGAGGACTCGCTCGGAGCCCGTCAGGTCGAGGGCTTCGATCATCTTCGCCGAGAGGGAGGGCTGGGTCGTGACCTGCTCGTGCGGGATCGGCAGCGGCCTGTCCAGATACGCCAGATCCGCGACCTCCGGCGGGACGAACCCGGCTCTCGGCACGGCTCGCAAGGCGTTCAGGACGCGGGGATCCCGCACGCCCGCGGCGACGACGGATCGGACGAGATCCTCGCGCTCCGTCAAGCCTGCGTCGCGCGTGGCTCCGCCTCCATCTCCTCTGGTGGCGCGCTTGAGGAGGTTATGAGGTTCCGTATCTCACGCAGCGCCACCGAGAGCGTCGCGAGCCCGAAGGATCCGCTGGCGTTTATGTCCGTGAGCACCTGCAGGGTGCGATCCACCTGCGCCCGGCTCGCCTGCGCCCAGGCTTCGATACGTTCCTGGGCGGAGAGCTCGGAGGGGGTGCTGCGCAATATCTCCGCGGTGAGCTCGGCCTGCTGGCTATAGAGGTCGTCGCGCAGCGCCGCTCTGGCGAGCGCCTGCCAGCGGTTGTCGCGAGGGAGCGCCTCGACGTGACCGCGCAGCCAGTGGAGCTTCAGCCTGTCGCCCAGCGTGAAGTAGACAGCCGCGACCTCGTCCAGTGGCTCATCAGTGCCGGTGGCGATGTCCACTATGTCGAGCTCTGAGAACATCGCGTTCAGGAGGGCCACCCTACGGGCGAGCTCGGGCGGGACGTTCGCTTCGACGAGCTGTTCCGTCGCCCGCTCCAGACCCTCGCGGTCACCGTCGAGCATGAACTCGGGGAGGCGCCTGGTGAGCTCGGACACTCCCTCCGAGAAGTACGCGACCGTGGCGGAGATGTCGAGGGGCGGCCTGCGGTTGCGCAGGAACCAGCGGGTGGCGCGCTCGACGAGCCTGCGCCAGTCGAGCAGCATCCTGGTCTGCATCTGGGCTTCGACCACGTTGTCAAGGGACTCTATCTCGTCCCACAGGGAGCGCATGTCGAACACATCGCAGGCCGCCGTGTACGCCCTGGCGATCTCCGCCGGCGCGGCTCCGGTCTCCTCCCCGAGACGGAAGGCGAACGAGGGGCCGCCCCTGTCTACCAGGTCGTTCACAACGCAGGTGGCGGTGATCTCGCGTCGCAGCCTGTGCTCGCGCATCTCCTCGCGGAAGCGTTCGCGCAGAGGCGTGGGGAAGTAACGCTCCAGCTCGACCGCGAGGTAAGGGTCCTCGGGGAGGTCGGAGTCACGCAGCTGTTTGTAGAGCGTGATCTTGGTGTACGAGAGCAGGATGGCGAACTCGGGGGCGGTGAGGCCTATGCCCTCTGACCTGCGTTCGGCCAGAGCCTCGTCGCTCGGGAGGAATTCGAGCTCGCGGTTGAGGCTGCCTGCCTCCTCGAGGGCGCGTATGTAGCGGATGTGGACGTCGATCATGGGGTGCGCCAGCGCCAGGGCGTTGCTTATGGCGCGCGTCTGCTCGTAGTTGTCCCTCAACACGAGCCGGCCCACCTCCTCGGTCATCTCGACTAGCAGCTCGTTGCGCTGCTTCTCCGTCATGTCTCCATCCTCGACGACAGAGTCGAGCAGGATCTTTATGTTCACCTCGTGGTCCGAGCAGTTCACGCCGGCGGAGTTGTCTATGGCGTCCATGTAGATGCGCCCGCCGCCCAGCGCGTACTCGACACGCCCCCGCTGGGTGAAGCCGAGGTTCCCGCCCTCGCCCACCACGCGGCACTCGAGCTCCCCGCCGTCCACCCGCACGGCGTCGTTGGTCCTGTCCCCGACGTCGGCTTGGGTCTCCTCGCTGGACTTCACGTACGTCCCGATGCCGCCGTTGAAGAGCAGGTCGACCTTCGCTTTGAGCAGAGCCCGTATCACCTCGTTCGGCGTGAGCGTCTCCTCCTCCACGCCGAGCATCTCACGTACCTGTGGGGAGAGGGGAATGGACTTGGCCGTGCGCGAGAACACGCCGCCGCCTTCGGAGATGAGGCTCTCGTCGTAGTCAGACCACGAGGAGCGCGGCAACTTGAAGAGCCGCTCTCGCTCTTCGAAGCTCGTCTCCGGGTCGGGGTTGGGATCGAGGAAGATGTGGAGGTGGTTGAACGCGCCCACCAGCTTGATGTGCCTGGACAGAAGCATGCCGTTGCCGAACACGTCGCCGGACATGTCCCCGATGCCGGCCACCGTGAAGTCCTCGTTCTGGATGTCCATCCCGAGCTCCCGGAAGTGCCGCTTCACCGACTCCCACGCGCCCTTCGCCGTTATCCCCATCTCCTTGTGGTCGTAGCCGTGCGCGCCGCCCGAGGCGAAGGCGTCGCCGAGCCAGAACCCGTAGTCCTCCGAGATGCCGTTGGCGATGTCCGAGAAGGTCGCTGTGCCCTTGTCTGCCGCCACGACGAGGTAGGGGTCGTCCTCGTCGTAGCGCACCACGTCCTCGGGCGGCACGACGCTGTCGCCCGCCAGGTTGTCCGTAAGGTCGAGCATGCCGCGGATGAGGGTCTTGTAGCAGCCGATGACCTCGTCCTGGAGCGCCTCGCGGCCTCCTTGAGCGGGCGGCCGCTTGACGACGAAGCCGCCCTTCGCGCCGACGGGCACGATCACGGCGTTCTTCACCATCTGAGCCTTCATGAGGCCGAGGACCTCGGTGCGGAAGTCCTCCCTGCGGTCGGACCACCGGATGCCGCCCCGCGCGACCCTGCCTCCCCGCAGGTGCACGCCCTCCATGCGGGGGGAGTAGACGAAGATCTCGAACCTCGGGCGGGGCAGAGGCAGCACGAGGATCTCGCTCGGGTCGAACTTGAAGGAGAAGTACGGTTTGGGCTCGCCCTCCGGCGTTCTCTGGTAGTAGTTCGTGCGCACCGTCGCCAGGGTGACGTTCAGGAAGTTCCTGAGGATGCGGTCCTCGTCCAGGCTCACGACCTCGTCGAGCGCCGCTTCGATCTCCCCCCTCAACCGCTCGTTCTCAGCCTCGGCGCGCGCCTGACGGCTCGGGTCGAAGCGGGCTTCGAAGAGCTCCACGAGCAGGCGGGCGATGTGCGGGTTCGCGAAGAGGGCGTCCTCCATGTAGTTCTGTGAGAAGGTGGTGCCGGCCTGGCGCAGGTACTTGCAGTAGGCTCGTAGCACCGTTACCTGGCGCCAGGTGAGCCGGGCGCGCAGGACCAGGCGGTTGAACCCGTCGTTCTCCACGGTTCCGCGCCACGCCCTGGCGAAGGCTTCCTGGAAGATCTCCCGCACCTGGCCTGTCTGGAGCTCGCCATCCGCCTCTTGCAGGAGGCCGAAGTCGTAGATCCAGCCCGATCGAGAGCCCGCCGGCTCTATCTTGTGCGGGCGTTCGTCTACCACCTCGACACCCATGTCCTCCAGCAGAGGCAGGATGCCTGAGAGGGAGGTCTGCTCTCCCAGCCTGAACAGCTTGAAGCCGAGGAAGTTCTCCGGCTCCTCGAGCGGGTGGTAGAGGCTCATCTCTATGTCTTCCTCTGATTCGAGCTCCTCGATCCTGGCGATGTCCGCCACGGCGGTCCGGGGCAGGAAGCCGTCACGGTAGCCCGGCGGGAAGGCGTCCCGGTACTTGTGGAAGAGCTCGATGCCTCGCTCCTCCCCGAAGTGCTCGATCAGGGCGTCGTAGAGGTTGTCCGTCCACGAGCGGGTCGCTTCAGCCAGGCGCTCCTCGATCTCGTTGGCGTCGAAGTCCGGGTTCTCACCCGGCGCCACGTAGACGATGAAGTGGAGGCGCGCCAGCACGGACTCCGAGAGGCGGACGTTGAACTCGACGTTGGTGCCGTCGAACGCTCGCTGCAAGATTTCCTGCATCTTCTCCCTGATGCGCGTGTTGTAGCGGTCGCGTGGCACGAAAACCAGGCAGGAGAAGAAGCGCCCGTAGGCGTCGCGGCGCACGAAGAGCCTCACGCGCTGGCGCTCCTGGAGGTGGAGGATGCCCATCGCGATCTCGAAGAGCTCCTCCTTCTCGATCTGGAACAGCTCGTCGCGTGGGTAGGTCTCCAGGATCTCGAGCAGGTCCTTCTCGTTGTGACTCCCCTCGGGGAAGCCCGCGCGCTCCAGCACGTAGCCGATCTTGCGGCGGACTATGGGGATCTCGAAGGCGCTCACGCTGTAGGCCGAGAAGGCGTAGAGACCGAGGAAGCGCCGCTCGCCGGTCGCCTCGCCCTCGGCGTCGAACCTCTTCACGCCGACGTAGTCCAGGTAAGACGGCCTGTGCACGGTAGAGCGCGAGTTGGCCTTGGTAAGGTTGAGGAGGTTGGCCGCGTGGGCGAGCCTCCGCACTTCGGGCGGCAGCTTGGCGAAGCTGAGCGAGTGGGGCTTCTGGTCCGTCTCCCGCAGGATGCCGAGGCCCGTTCCCGGCACGGACCTCAGCAAGTCCTCCCCGTCCTCCGTGAGCAGGTCGTACTCGCGGTAGCCCAGGAAAGTGAAGTTGTCGTCGGCGATCCACTCGAGAAAAGCCCCGGCCTCCTCCGGATCCTCATTTTCGACCGGCGGCTGGTTTTCGTCTATCTCCGAGACGATCTCGTGCACCCTCTCGCGCATGTCCGGCCAGTCCTCAACGGCGGCGCGCACCTGCCGCAGGACGGTGGTGATGCAGTCGTGAAGCGCATTCAGTACCCTGGGGTCGGTCTGCCGGTCTATCTCCAGGTGGATTACCGACTCGTAGAGAACGCTCTCGTCATCTTGCGTGTCGGGTTCGAGGACTTCGACGAGCCTGCCTGCATCATCTCGCCTCACCTTCACAATGGGGTGGAGCATGAGGTGGATCGCGTAGCCTTCGCGGTTTATCCCCATCCTGGTCGAGTCCACCAGGAACGGCATGTCGTCCGTGACGATCTCGATCACGGTGTGGGTGGACTGCCAGCCGTGCTCGTCGAACTGCGGGTTGTACACACGGACTTTTGGCTCGCCGGGCGTCCGCTGTCTCGCGAACGTCCAGTGACCCACGGCGGCCCCGTACAGGTCGATGGGTGAACGGTCCGCCAGGTCCTCGGCGGTGATCCAGGCGTAGTACTGCCGCACGAACTCCTCGACCTGCGGCGCCTGATCCTCGGCCAACTGCTCCCGAACGCGAGCAACGACCCTGTCGAGAAGCTCGTCCTTTACTAACA
>JBJMIY010000118.1:0-5355 GCA_045806605.1 Rubrobacteraceae bacterium | reverse complement strand
AGGGTCTCACTGCTCACGGGTGTCATTGTACTTCAGAGCTCACTAGCGTTTCGCCTGGCAGCGCTCCTCTAAGCTAGAATAAGCCGCCTGGCGGTAGACTGAAGAAGGGTGTTGCATTTGAGCTTTCTATCCGGTTCACGTCCGGGACGATGGTTTGTCTGGATAATCTACCGCGCGCTCAACAAGCCGCTGCCGGTGCAGCATGCGGCGGAGTGGATGATGATCCCCAAGCACTCCGTGGATCAGGTCCTCGAGACCGGCGCCCTTCGGAGCCTCTACCCGCAAGATGTCCTCGAAGCCGCCCGCCGCATGGACCGCCAGCGCCGCGAGCACGACGAGCGGCACGCCAACAAATCCTGAGGGTGTCAGGCTTCCTCGCCGGTATACTTGTACTGTGGACCTCTTCGACGAATCCGGCTCCGAGAGCCTCTCCCGTCGCGCCCCCCTCGCCGAGCGTCTGCGCCCGAAGACGCTGGACGAGGTTGTCGGGCAGCCGCACCTGACAGGCGAGGACGGACCGCTCCGCGCAGCGATCGAGCGAGGCAAGATAGGCTCCCTCGTCCTCTGGGGGCCGCCGGGGACGGGCAAGACGACGCTGGCGCGGGTGCTCGCCGGCACGGTAGAGGAGGAGTTCGTGCCCCTCAGCGCCGTGACGAGCGGGGTGAAGGACCTGCGGGCGGCCATGGACGGCGCTCGCGAGCGTCTGAAGTACGAGGACCGGGGGACGCTCGTGTTCGTGGACGAGGTCCACCGCTTCAACAAGGCGCAGCAGGATGCCCTTTTGCCGGCGCTCGAGGAGGGGCTGGTGGACTTCATCGGGGCGACGACCGAGAACCCCTCGTTCGAGGTTACGGCCCCGTTGCTCTCGCGCTCCCGCGTGCTCAGGCTGCGCCCGCTCTCCGAAGAGGAACTGGACGAGCTGCTCGAGCGCGGGGCGGAGGAGCTGGGTGTGGAGGTCTCGCCCGAGGCGAGGGAGTACCTGTTGAGACTGTCGAGTGGGGACGGGAGGCGGTTGCTCAACGCGCTGGAGGTCGCGGCGGTCGGCGCGGATAGCGTCGAGGTGGGGGACGTCGAGCGGGCGGTGGGGCAGAGGTCGTTGCGCTACGGGCGCGAAGAGCACTACGATGTCATTAGCGCCTTCATAAAGAGCGTGCGCGGCGGCGACCCCGACGCGGCGCTGCACTATCTGGCCCGGATGCTCGATGCCGGGGAGGACCCCGTCTTCGTGGCCCGGCGGCTCGTGATCCTCGCCTCCGAGGACATCGGCAACGCCGACCCGCACGGTCTTCCCCTCGCGGTGGCCGCAGCCCAGGCCGTTCAGCTCATTGGCATGCCCGAGGGCCGCATCCCGCTCGCCCAGGCGACGACGTACCTCGCGTCCGCCCCGAAGTCCAACGCTTCCTACGCCGCTATAGGACGCGCGTTGGAGGACGTGCGGCAGGGTCCCGTCGCAGAGGTCCCCTTGCACCTGCGAAACGCAGCCACGGGTCTTATGAAGGAAGAAGGATACGGGGCGGGGTACCGCTACGCGCACGACGACGAGCCGGAGGGGATGAACGACCGCTATCTGCCGGAGGAGCTCGCAGGCCGGGTCTACTACAAGCCGGCAAAGAGCGGCGCGGAAGCGGAGATCCGAGCCCGAATCGAGCGCTGGCGCGAGGCAAGGGATGAGCGGGAGTGACGTCCGGCGGAAGCCTGGCTGGCTACAGCCTTTCTCGAGCCTATCGATCCCGCATCCCGTCGACGTTGCGTGCTGAAATGCGCGCATGGAGTAGAGGCGGTCCGCGCACCGCCTCTACTCCATGCGCCTCAGCCGACTAGCTCGGCGAGTCCATCGACCTGAATCTCATGTCCATAGGACTTCGCCGGGTACCCGAACACCTTGGTCGTTGCTACGAGCCGGGGCCCTCATCGTCCGACCGTTCCCGCGACGCGGCCATGGCTGCGGAGATGTACCGTCCCATATCCCGCACCTCGCCGGTGTCTATACCGTGGATGTTCTCCTCCTGCCGCCACATGTTGCCGAGGGAGCGCTCGATCCCCGGGTCTCCGCCGGTGAACTCCTCGACGAGCGCCATCCAGCGCGCGGCGAGGGCCTGTACCCGCTCGTTCGACGGGTCTGTGCCAGCCTCCATCTCGGCGCGGACGTTCTCCATGAGCTCGGCCCACTCGACCTGCGACTCGCGGATCCTCTCCTCTCCGACCTCGCGCCTCCTCGCTTCCAGATACTCCAGTTGCTCCGGGCTGTAGTACTTGTCAAGCCTCTCGGACATCTCGATCACCTCCATGACCGTCTCTACGAACCGCTCGGAAGAGATCTCCTCCCCCGAGCGCAACCGGGATGCGACCTGCTCCAGGCGGTCGCAGAGCCTCCTCTGCAGCTCGATCCTCTCCCTTAGCCGCGCCAGGTGAAGCTCGATCAACCGTCCCGGAGGAACGTCAGCTCCGTCCAGATACTCCCCGATCTCCCGCAGGCTGAGCCCGAGAGCCCTGAGCGATTTGATCCGCTGCAGCCTAACGACGTCTTCGGCCGTATAAAGCCGGTGTCCCCCTTCGGTGCGGCGCGAAGGCGAGAGCAGTCCGATCTCGTCGTAATACCGGAGAGCTCGCACCGATAACCCCGTCCGCCGCGCTAGCTCGCCCACCTTCCACGCTACGGGCCCCGAACCTGCTCCTCTATGACGAATGACAGCGTCCATGACCCCAGAATACAACCTCACGTAGCGTAAGGTTCAAGGGCATTTCCAAGGAATTTTCTCGACTGGGTGCGACTGTGGCACGGGCCTCCGTTAAGCCCGGTCGGCGCCGAGATAGAATCAGTCAGGCCACGACGGAAGGGAGATGCATGACCGACCAGGATGGTAGGCCCAACGCGGCGGCCGCGGGCACGTTCACCTTTGGTGGAGCGGGCGGCGACCTCGTCGTCAAGCGGCTGGGCTTCGGGGCCATGCGCCTGACTGGAAGGGGAATCCTGGGCGAACCGCAGGACCCGGAGGAAGCCCGCCGCGTGCTCCGGCGGGCCGTCGAGCTCGGGGTGAACCTCATCGACACGGCTGACTCTTACGGCCCCGAGGTGTCGGAACGCATAATCGCGGAGGCACTGCACCCGTATCCTGAGGACCTGGTCATCGCGACCAAGGGCGGCTTCACGCGAGCCGGAGGGCGGTGGGTGCCCAACGGGCACCCCCGGCATCTGCGCGAGGCTTGCGAGGGGAGTCTGAGGAGGCTCGGGGTGGACCGGATAGACCTCTACCAGTTCCACACCCCCGACCCGAAGGTACCCTTCGAGGACTCGGTGTGGGCGCTGGCGGAGCTGAGGGATGAGGGCAAGATCCATCACGTAGGCCTCTCGAACGTGGGGGTGAGGGAGCTGGAGATCGCCATAGACATAGTGCCCATAGCCTCGGTCCAGAACCGCTACAACCTCACGGATCGCTACTCCGAGGCGGTGCTGCAGGCCTGCGAGCGAGAGGAGGTCGGGTTCATGTCCTGGCGTCCGCTCGCTACCGGGAGGCTGGCGAGGTCCCGCGGACTGCTCGACGAGATCGCCGCGCGTCACGACGCCACTCCCTCTCAGATCGCGCTCGCCTGGCTCCTCGGCCACTCGCCCGCGATGCTGCCCATCCCCGGCACCTCCTCGGTGGCGCACTTGGAGGAGAACGTAGCCGCCGCCGGACTGAGGCTCTCGGAAGACGAGATCGCCACACTCGACAAATTCTGAGAGAGCGCTGGGTCAGCACGCCGCCTGGCTGCGCCAGACGCGGCGTGCTGAGAGCGAGGCCCCAAAAGGGCCGAAGCGTGCTGTAATTCGGTTCGAGCGGTAAACTCTATGCAACGTGGACGTTGCGAGGTACTCCACGGAAAATTCGTAACGGCGAAGGAGGCGTAGCGGCGTGACGGAAAGGCAGGGAAGCGTCTGGCTCGATATACCGGTCGGCGACCGGGACCACGTGTGGGGACCGGCGACGGCGCCGGTCACGCTGGTGGAGTACGGGGACTTCGAGTGCCCCTATTGCGGGCGGACGTACCCGGTAGTGAAGGAGTTGCGCGAGAGGATGGGTGACCGGATGCGTTTCGTGTACCGGCACTTCCCGCTCGACTCCGTGCACCCGCATGCCCGCCACGCTGCTGAGGCGGCCGAGGCAGCGGCCGCTCAGGGACGCTTCTGGGAGATGCACGACCTCCTCTACGAGAACCAGGACGACCTCGACGACGCGGCCATGAGGCGCCACGCGACCTGGCTCGGGCTGGACCTGGAGCGTTTCGAGAACGACCTGGCCGAGCGCCGGCACGCCTCTCGCGTGCGGGAGGACCGTCTGGACGGGGAGCGCGCCGGGGTGGAGGGGACGCCGACCTTCTTCGTCAACGGGGCGCGCTACGAGGGCTCACTCGACCTGGAAGGCTTGCTGGCCGCCGTAGAGGAGGCCGCGGGCGGCGTGGTCGTCGCGCAGAGCGAGGCGCGCGTCATAGCGCGGTCCGAGGCGCCGCCCGACCCGCTCGACGAGATCTGCTCCGAGCGGCGCGGGGTCAACACGAAGACGCTCAAGAAAGTCGTCCAGCTCGCTGTGGAGATCGCGCGCGAGGGCAGGGAGGGGCGCAAGATCGGCACCCTCTTCGTGGTGGGAGACTCCGAGGAGGTCATCAGGCGCTCGAGGCCCATGATCCTGGACCCGCTGGCCGGGCACCCGGACGAGAGGAAGCGCCTGGACGACCCTGACATGCGCGAGACGATCAAGGAGCTCGCCCAGCTCGACGGGGCTTTCGTGATCTCGGACGAGAGCGTGGCTATCTCCGCGGCCCGCTACCTCGACGCGGTCTCGGACGACCTCGACATACCGCTGGGGCTCGGAAGCAGGCACGTGGCGGCGGCTTCGGTGAGCTATCAGACGGATGCGGTCGCTGTCGCTGTTTCGGAGAGCTCAGTGGTAAGGATGTTCGACGACGGCGAGCTGGTCTCGGAGATCATACCCGAGATCTGGCTTCTCGGAGGCTACGGTCCTAACGGCTCGGGCTGGAACCGAGCCCGCAACGACATGACCGTGCGGCGCCTGGAAGATTAGGGATCGGTCGTACCCTGTCCGGCATCACGGCCCTCTCCGGGGTCGTCTTCGTGGCTGGCGTCGAGGGGGGACTTCGCGTTTGTTGCGGGCAGCAGTGCAACGAAGACAAAGGGCTCAAACCAGGTCACGTATGGGTAGAACCAGTAGTTGGTTGTAAGCTCAAACCCTATGATCAGCGCCGCTGAGAATGCCGCCAGCCTGCGTATCGTGCGCCTCCTTGGCCACACCGCCACGATAAAAGCCACCACTATTAGTGCCGCCAAGAGCGGCTGCTGGATGATCTTGAGCGCTGGCA
>JBJMIY010000117.1:0-5740 GCA_045806605.1 Rubrobacteraceae bacterium | reverse complement strand
GGGGCGCCCACCTCTTCAAGCGCGGCCGATTCTGCCAGGGCAGCTGTGACACGCTGGTCGGCCCTATCGCGGATCTGCTCGCCGAGCGGGGCCGGAGCGGACTCGGCGGCGGGGGCTGCTGCTTCCGGCTCGGGCCGGCGGCCTGGAGCGGGCTCCGGTTCGAACGAAGATTGTTGCGTTTCCGGTTCGGACGAAGGTTGTTGGGTTGGCGCGGGGGAGGCGGCCAGGGCGAATTGAACCTCGCTGATGGGCTGCTCGCTGCCGGTCTCCGAGGACTCTGGGGCGCTTTCGGCAGCGCCCTGACCTTCGCTGGAGGCGAAGTCTTCGCTGCCGTCGATCACCGCCAGGTTCGCCACCATGACGCCGAGGTCCGGCGCAGCTTCTTCGCCGGCTTCTCCGGATCGGCCCCCGGCGCCCGGCTTATCCTCCACGAAAGGCGCGCCACGGTCCGATGTGCCATCTTGCGTGTTCTGCTTGTCCGACTTCTCGGCGTTGCCGGTATCGGCGTTGCCCGTGCCGGCGTCTCCGGCGTCGTTTTTTGCGCCCGCACCGGCGGCCTTCCCGGGGGCGCCTGATTTCTGGCCTTCACCCTGCCCTGCCTCTTCGTTCGAGCCAAGGAGGGCCTGGCAGGCGCGCGGGACGAGCAAGGCGAGCAGGACCAGCACGGCCAGGACCGCCAGGAGCCTCCGCCTCGCGTACACGTCGCCCCCTCCAGGGCCTTTGGATCCGAACATCGCTTCCTCCCCTTCGCGCTGGTCCGGCCGGCCGAACGTCCTACGCGAGACTCCATCCCTGTCCGCGTGACGATCCAGTCCTGGTACACCTTTATACCGGATACCGGGAGCGGTAGCAACGGTTAAGTTGCATCGGCGAGGCAAGTTCCTACGACATTCTTACGAGATCTCAGAAGGTGATCACCTGGAAGCCCTCTGCGACCAGCTTCCTGAGGCTCTGGTGTCCCCTGTACTCGGCCAGCAAAGGTACGCCGCTGGCCTCCACCTCGACTTTGACGCCGAAGGAGACCGCGCAGGCCTTGCAGGCCCCCGCTACCTTGTCTTTCACGAGGTCGAAGGCCTTGTGTAGCCGGTGGTCCGGGTCGGAGAGCTCGGGGATCCAGGAGGTCCCGGCCCCCGTGAAGACGACGGTGACCTCTTCCCCGGTCTCCTTGAACTCGTAGGCGGTTGTGAGGGCGTTGGCTACCTTCGCCCTATCCGCGCGCGTCTCGGTGTCCGCCAGGATTACGATGGCTACCTTGGCCGCCACACTATTCCCCTCCCCGGTTCGTCTCACGCCTAGTTTCCCCGAGCCGGCCCTCGCCAAACCGCATCATCGCCGTGCGAGGCGTTCGGTTATGATCCCGGCGAGGCCGGACCGTAGCGGCAGGAGCGAAGATGGCGGGTGGGCAATGAGGAAGATCATGCTCCGGTTCCTCCTCGTCGCGGCTCTGGTCCTCTGCGCGCTCCCAGGCTGCGCACCCGGCAAAGGAGTAACCGGAGATAAGCCCGAGACGACCGGCCGACCGGCCGAAGAGACCGAGGGCACAGCGCCCCGGGACGTGGCAGAGGCCGCGGCGGCGGGCATCGACGAGTCCTCGATCCGTACCCACCTGGCCCGTCTGACAGGCGCATCCCCGGCTCCGCTCGATGGTCGCGAGGTCACGATCTCCGAGCGCGGAACCGAGAGCGGGAGGAGAGCTGCCGCCGGGTACATGAAGTCCTCCTTCGAGGAGATGGGAATTCCCGCGCGCATCCACGAGTTCAGATCTGGTGGCCTGCGCGGGTTCAACGTGGAGGCGACCCTGCGCGGGACAGGAGACGGGAGACACCTGTGGGTGACGGCTCATCTCGACTCCGTGCACAACGCCGGAGCCAACGACGACGCCAGCGGCCTGACCTCGATCCTCTTGACGGCGAAGGCGCTCGAGGAGATCGGACCGGAGCATACTGTCCACTTCGTGGCCTACGACCTCGAGGAGGTTGGCCTCTTCGGGAGCACCCACTACGTGGAGAACACCGTCAAAGGCGTCGTGGAGCAGGAAGGGGAGCGTGCCATCATCGGGGCCCTCCAGAGCGACATGATCGCCTACGAAGTAGACGAGTTCGACGCGGTGCTCGGGACCTGCGGCAGGGCCGGTCCCATCGACGACGCCCTCTCCCGGGCAGCGGAGGAGATCGACTCCCCTATAGACCTCAGAGAGTTGTGCCTGGGACGCTCTGACCACGAGTCTTTCTGGGACGCAGGGCTTCCGGCGGCCGTGCTCACCGACGGCTCAATCTACGACGGCTACCCTTGCTACCACACGCCCTGCGACACCGTGGACGAGCTCAACATCTCGTATCTGCGATCGATGATCCAGCTTACCGCCGCAGCGACCGCGCTCCTCGCAGCGCCGCAGGGCGAAGGTTGAGGGCACGAAAAAGGCCCCGGGAAGCCGGGGCCTGAGTTAGTAGCGGGGGCAGGATTTGAACCTGCGACCTTCGGGTTATGAGCCCGACGAGCTACCAGACTGCTCCACCCCGCGTCGCTGTGGGAAAATTGGGTAACAAAAGGGGCAGCGTAGGAAATCTTACGGAAGGAGGCTTGCTATGGAAGGAGCGCACGAGAGGACGCACGTCCTCCTCATGCCGCGCGACCTCATCCATCGCGCCGTCACCGACCTCGACAACCACCTAATCGGTTACGTGAGGGACCTGCTCATCGACGAGGTAGACTGGAAGCTGCGCTTTTTGCACGTCACGGTCGGCGGGCATCTCGGGATCGGCGACAAGCATTTCCTGATACCGATAGAGGCCGTGGTGAGGGTGAGCGAGGGCTTCGTGACAATCGAGCAGGGCCGAGAGAGGGTGCGAGGCGCCCCGGAACTCGACCCTAACATACTGCTGCAGCCCGATCTCAGGCGCGAAATCTACGACTATTACGGCTACCCTGTCCCCGTGTAGCGGCCCCTGACCATCTCGACCGCACCCCTCAAACGTCTGAGGCCCGGCGTTGTGCCGGGCCTCTGTAGGAGTAGCGGGGGCAGGATTTGAACCTGCGACCTTCGGGTTATGAGCCCGACGAGCTACCAGACTGCTCCACCCCGCGTCGCTGTGATAGCGAGTTTACCACCGGTTAACAGATTGTAAAGCCACACCGGAGCGTGGTACGGTGGCCTCGAGATGGGCACCTTGTTCTTGATCTCGATCCTCGCTGGCGCGGTGCTTGCACTCTTTGCCGCCATTGGCGCTCTGAGGGCCTGCCTCCGGCTCCGCCGCGCTCGCGCCGCCCTCCAGAGCAACCTCACCGAGGAGGTGGATCGCCTCTCCCAGCGAACCGGCGAGCTGGAGAAGAACCTCTCCACCCTCGACGCCCGCGCGCAACAGCTCCCCATCCAGATAGCCGAGCTCCAGCAGAGCCTCTCGACCCTGCGGGTCCTCACCGCGGCGCTGGCCGCCACGCTCCAACAGGCTCAGCGGGTCCTCTCCTACAGCGCGCTAAAGACTTTGAGCGCCGGCCGCATCGCCGACCTGCTCCGGTACCGCCCGAACAACGATCCAGGCTCGGGCTGAGGGTGTCGGACGCGCCGCGCGCCCGTATACTCCTCCAGATGGGCGAAGAACAGACGCAGCAACACGAAACCGGGGAGGCGCCTGAGCCTTCCGGCGAGGACTGCGAGGTGTGCGGCTCGGAGATGTACGGGTTGCACTGCAAGCTCGTGTGCCCCAACTGCGGTTACCGCCGCGACTGCTCCGACCCTTGATGCCCTGAGAGACCGTCAGCGCAAGGAGGGACGCATGTGGGAGAACATCGCGTGCCGGCTGGAGGGCTCGCTGGTCGTCCTCGAGCCGCTGAATAGGAGCCACGAGCAGGGCCTCTTCGAGGTTGCCCGGGACCCGAGGATCTGGCGCTACATACCGTTCGACGCGGGCGGGACCAGTGACCTGTCGGAGAGTCCAACCGCCTTCCGTTCCTGGCTCGACGTGGCGCTCGCGGCATCGGAAGCGGGAGATGAAGCGGCGTTCGCGACGCTCGATGCCGAGAGCAGCGAGCCCATCGGGAGCACCCGCTACCTGGCGCTCCGGCCGGCGCACCGCGGGCTGGAGATTGGCTGGACCTGGCTCACCCCTTCCCGCTGGAGGACCGGCGCTAATGTCGAGGCAAAGCTGCTCATGCTCGAACACGCCTTCGGTTCTTTGGGCTGTGTACGCGTCGAGTTCAAGACCGACGCGCGCAACGAGCGATCCAGAGCCGCTCTCGCAGCCCTCCCCGCGCAATTCGAGGGCGTATTCCGCAAGCACATGATCCTGCCCGGAGACCGGTACCGCGACTCCGCCTATTACAGCATCGTCGACGACGAGTGGCCCGACGTCAGAGCGAACTTGAGGCGGCGGCTCGCGTCGGGGCGGTTCGCTAACCGCCTCCTACCGCGCGCCGACCGACTCTAGCGCCCGCACGCACCAGCCCCTGACCTCGGCGTTGACGCGCATGCCCTCCCAGTCTGCGGGACCGTACCAGCCGACCCTGTCTCCGGAGAAGGCTTCCTGGATCTCTGTTGAGCCCGAAGGCTTTGCGAAGTAGATCATGTCTATGTGCTGGTGCCCGGGCCCGATGTTTTCGAGCTGCACCCCGGCCGGTCGATGCAGCTGCACGGGGTCGGCTATGTCCTCGCGCCTTTCCCCCACGAGCTTAGCCCACAGTCCCGTCTCCTCCCTGACCTCGCGCAGCGCGGCCTCATCGGGCAGCTCGCCATCCTCTATGTGCCCGCCCGGCGGGAGCCACATCTCCAGCTTGCGGTGCCAGTGCAGGAGGACCTTCCCCTCCCACACGACGAAGACAGCGACCGTGAAGTGCCTGTCGGTACGCCCGGATCCCATAAGTCACAAGGGTACAACAGGAGATCCGGACGGCACCTGTCCTCTTCGAGCGAGAGGAAACCAATCCGGAACCTGTGATTCTTCGGCCGGGACCTAGTGCTCCTCTCCCGTTGCGAGCCATCGCGCGCACTCGGGGCCAAGCTCCTGAACGGCTCGCGCCTCGTACTCTGCTAAGTCCTCCGGCGTGAGGGTCTCCGCCCAACGGCCGTTCACCCCTTTGTTGATGAATACCTGGGCGCCGGCGTCCCAGAAGGCGCCTCCGAGGGGAACGCTCTTGGTGGCGTGCCGCTTCATCCAGTCAAAGGAGCAGTACTCGAGGATCGTCTCCCACAGCGTTTCGTCGACGGACACTTCGAGGAACTCGGCGATGCGACGCATCTGTCCAGGCATGTCGCGCTTCAGGTTCGCGAAATGCACGAACAAGATGTTCGGAAGGTCGCGGAACTCCCACCAGGTGCGCACGTTCTCCCAGAACGGCCAGAAGGGATGGCCGTCGTGATCCAACCACTCGCGCCAGTACTGCCGGATGTCGCCGGGAGGCGGCTCGATGGGCGGTCCGACACGCCCGGGCGTGTCGTTCAGCGCCTCGTACCAGGTCTCGTTCGCGTTGACGTGGTGATTGTGCATGCTCCACACGACGTCGCGCCCGTCGCGTCCGATGTAGATGTACTTCGCCTTCGGTGAGAAGACGAGGGCATCCAGGGGGAGATGCGTCTTCAGGAACCGCCGGTGTGTCTGCGCCTCCACTACCGGCAGCTTCACGGCCTTCGGAGGAACGCGTAGGTCCAGCCACGGGGACATCTCCGCCACCTCGAGCTCGGGGTCCGGCCCGAGGAGCATCTGCGCGACTAAACCTCAAGCCCTCCGCCTGTGTTTCGCTCATGGAT
>JBJMIY010000116.1:0-7993 GCA_045806605.1 Rubrobacteraceae bacterium | reverse complement strand
CTCCGCGTGCTCATGCTCGGGATCACCCTACTCTTCGTCGTCGCCGCCCTCGCGATCTCCTCGGCCCTCGTCGTCTATACGGCCTGGATCCACGACCCCCGTAACGGCCTATTCGCCCTCCTCTTCGCCATCCTTAGCGCCCAAATAGCCCTCAACTGGATGCTCTGGCGCGACGACGAAGAATAGAAAGGCATCAGAGATCTATCTTGGGGCCGCAGCACGACCCCTGGTTACTCTCCTACTAACCACCCCAATAGCCGGTAGATTGCGCCTCCGTAGGCGCGTCGCTCCCGCATCTCCCCCCTGATGCCTGAAGCTCGAGACCTGGAATTCCTCCCTGAAAAGTCCTGCAAATTAAACCTCAACTTCTGGTCTAGGGGGTAGACAAGCAGCTCTCTGTTTTCGTATAGTGGCCTGCGTCCGAGGATGGACAGGGAGAGCAGGCGAAGGCGGCGCCGTTTAGTCTGAGCGGTGTCGCCGGAGCCCCGGATTTATAGGAGGAGGGGCTTTGGCGGTCTCGTCTGGCGGCGCGTTTGCGCACCTGCACTGTCACTCGGAGTACTCGATGCTCGACGGGGCGAGCCGGATCGGGGACCTCATCTCTTTCGCCAAGGCGGAGAACATGCCGGGCATCGCGCTGACGGACCACGGCGTGATGTACGGTGCTATCAAGTTCTACAAAGAAGCGAAGAGCGCGGGCATCAAGCCGATCATGGGCTGCGAGGTCTACGTCGCGGCTGACCGGCACGACCGCAGCCGCGCTCCTTACTACCACCTCACCCTCCTCGCCCGCACGGCTGCGGGCTACAGGAACCTCATGAAGCTGTGCACTGCGGGCTACCTCGAGGGCTTCTACCGCAAGCCGCGGGTAGACATGGAGCTGTTGCGGAGGCATGGCAAGGGCATCATCTGTCTCTCGGGGTGTTTGAGCGCCGAGGTGCCGACGCGCATACTCGAGGGCCGGGTCGATGAGGCGCGTAAGCTTCTGTTCGAGTACGCGGAGATCTTCGACGGGGTATACCTGGAGATGCAGGACCATCTGGAGATACCCGAGCAGAAGCGGGTCAACGAAGGTTTGATCCGGCTCCATGAAGAGACCGGCATAGACCTGGTCGCCACCAACGACTCCCACTACACTGCCAGGAGCGACGCCACGATGCACGACGTGCTCCTGTGCATCGGGACGGGCAAGTTCTACAGTGACCCCAAGCGGATGAAGTTCAGCAGCCAGGAGTTCTACGTCAAGTCGGCCGAGGAGATGGCCCGGCTCTTCCCGAAACACCCCGAGGCGCTGGAGAACACGCTCCAGGTCGTTGACCTGGTCGAGGACGTTGGCATAGAGCTCGGCAAGACCCGGCTTCCCAACTTCCCAAAGCCCGCAGGGTACACTGCGGACACCTACCTGCGCGAGCGGTGCGAAGATGGACTCGTGAGACGGTACGGGAAGATCACGCCCGAGATTCAGCGGCGGCTCGACTTCGAGCTCGCGACCATCGAGAAGATGGGCTTCGCAGACTACTTCCTCATCGTATGGGACTTCGTCAAGTACGCCAAGGACAGCAAGATCGCCGTGGGGCCCGGGCGCGGCTCTGCGGCCGGCTCCATCGTCGCCTACGCTCTAGAGATCACGGACCTCGACCCGCTCGCGTACTCGCTCCTCTTCGAGCGCTTCCTGAATCCCGACCGCATCAGCATGCCGGACGTGGACATAGACTTCTCGGTGCAGGGGCGTGGCGAGGTCATGCGCTACGTGACCGACAAGTACGGCGGCCACGAGCACGTGGCCCAGATCATCACCTTCGGGACCATAGGGGCGAAGGCCGCCATCCGGGACGCCGGCAGGATCTTCCAGTACCCATACTCCGACACCGACAAGCTCGCCAAGTTCATCCCCGACAAGCCGGTCGGCACGACGCTGCGCGACGTGCTGACGCCCGGCGAGGACGGGTACGCAGCGGGAGAGAAGCACCCTGGAGCGGCGCGCGACATCATCCAGTACGTGGAGAAGGACGAGGCGGCGAAGCAGGTCCTCGACACAGCCTTCGAGATAGAGGGCTTCGCCCGCCACGCCGGGACTCACGCGGCCGGTGTCGTCATCTCGGAGGAGCCCCTGACGGACATCGTTCCACTTCAACTTATCAGGGCCAAAGGGGCCTCGGAAACTGAAGAGGAACTGCCTGTCATGGTCCAGCACCCCATGTCAGACGTCGAGGCTCTCGGGCTCCTGAAGGTGGACTTCCTGGGACTCAGGAACCTCGACGTCATAGAAGCGACGCTGGAGACGATCAAGGAGACCACCGGCGAGGAGGTGGACATACGCACGATCCCGCTTGACGACGAGAAGACGCTCAGGCTATTCGCCAGGGGCGACACTTTCGGGGTCTTCCAGTTCGAGTCGAGCGGGATGCAGCGGATGCTCCAGGAGGTCAGGCCCGACCGCTTCGACGACCTCGTGGCCCTAAATGCACTGTATCGTCCCGGACCCATGGACTACATCCCCAACTTCAAGCGCGGCAAGCATGACCCCGAGAGCGTGAAGTATCTGGATACCCGCCTCAAGCCCATCCTGGAGCCGACCTACGGTGTCGCGGCTTACCAGGAGCAGCTCATGGAGATCTCCAAGTCTCTGGGCGGCTTTACGCCGGGCGAGGCGGATACCCTTCGCAAGGCCATCGGGAAGAAGAACGTCAGGTTGCTCGCGCCGCTCAAGGACAAGTTCACCTCTGGGTGCGAGGATAACCGGGTCGCGCCCGAGGTCGCCGAGGAGCTGTGGAACTGGATGGAGAAGGCGGGTGGCTACTCGTTCAACAAGAGCCACTCGGCATGCTACTCGTTCCTGGCCTTTCAGACGGCATATCTGAAGGCGCACTACCCGGAGGCGTACATGGCGGCTTTGATGAGCAGCGTCATGAACACCAAAGACAGGGTGCCCCAGTACGTCGCGGAGGCGCGGGCGATGAAGATCAGGGTCCTGCCGCCCGACGTCAACGAAAGCGGGCGTCGCTTCACGGTGGTTGGCGAGACCATCCGCTTCGGCCTATCCGCCGTCAAGAACGTCGGGTACTCTTGTGTCGAGGCGATCATCGCCGCGCGGGAGGAGGGCGGTCCCTTCGAGGACCTCTTCGACTTCTGCGAGCGCGTGGAGTCGAGCACCTTCAACAAGCGCACCCTCGAGTCGCTCATAAAGTGTGGCGCCTTCGACGGCACAGGCCACCCACGCGCCGCCATGCTCGCCGTTCACGGCCAGGCGGTCGAGAGGGCAGCGAAGCGCAAGACGAGCGCAGGCGACGACCAGTTCTGCATGTTCGACTCGACCGAGCTGGCGAGCCTGGCGCCCCCGAAGCCGGAGATCCCGGCAATAGAAGACGACCGGCGCCGGAGCCTCGAGTGGGAGAAGGAGACTCTTGGGCTCTTCGTCTCGGACCATCCTTTGAGACCTGTGCTGCACAAGCTCAAGAAGCACGCCGACACGACCGTCTCGGACCTCGACGGCTGCCGGGACGGGGCTGTTGTGTGGGTCGGGGGGCTCGCAACCTCGGTGCGGGTCAACACGACGCGCAAGGGCGATCAAATGGCGATGCTCCAGCTCGACGATACGCGCGGGCTCGCCGAGGTCATCGTCTTCCCCAGGGTCTACGCGAGCTGCGCGGACTGCGTCAGGGAAGACGCCGTGCTCAAGGTAAAGGGCCGCGTCGAGCACAAGGAAGGCATACCCCGCATCGTCGCGCTCGAGATGGAGGAGCTACACCTCGAGCCGGGCCTGGATCCCGTGTACCTCCACGCGGCGTGCTTCGTGGATCTGCCGCGCTCCGCCGCGCGGCGGGCGTTCGAGATCATCGGCCGGCGCCAGGGCAGCAGCCCGCTATTCCTCGTCTCGAGCGATGGAGAGCTGGAAGAGCAGCTCGGGGGCGTCGAAGATTCCTCGGACCTGCACGCAGAGCTCAAGCAGTTGCTCGGGCCGAAGTGTATAGGCTACTTAGGGCCGCAGTCCGCCGAGCCGGAGATGGATCAGGTCTCCTGAAGCCGCTGGACGGAGAACGGCTCCGGCGCGGCGATCTCTGATAACAGCCGATCTACCCCTACTCGCGTGATTCATGGCGTGTAGACTCCGGTGGGAGTACACCCAAAATGCGGGGATGAGGTGAGGGTCTTTGGATCGCGAACTGGGATCAGAGATGGTGCTCGGGGGTGGTTGCCAGTGCGGCTCTGTCCGGTACGTGGCGCGAGTGGAGGACGACAGGGCGTACTATTGCCACTGCCGCATGTGCCAGAAGGCGTTCGGGAACCTCTTCGGCGTGTTCTTCGGCCTGCGCGGGGGCTCCGTCCGGTGGGAGGGCGCAGAGCCCGCGTACTTCCGCTCCTCCAACATCGCGCGCCGCGGTTTCTGCCGGGAATGCGGCACGCCACTCTCGTTCGAGTACCTCGGGTCGGAGACGATCGACCTTACAGTGGGTAGCCTGGACGAGCCGGGTCGCTTGCGGCCCGTGGCGCACTACGGGTTCGAGGGGCACGTGAGATCGTTCTTCACCGACGACGGACTGCCGCGTTCGCGCACGGAAGACAGCGAGGAGTTCGTCGCCAAGTGGAAGGCAGCCCACGGGGAGGACTCGGTGCCGGGGCCGTTGGCCGGCTAGGCTATGGAACAGAGCTCGCTGGCGCGCTCGGCTACGGAAGGAACTCGATGGGAGGTCAACCTTTGACACGCGAAGACGTGCAGTCCTGGCTCGACGCCTACGTTGAGGCCTGGCGAACCTACGATCCCGCCTCGATCGCCGCCCTGTTTACCGAAGACGCCACCTACGCCTATCACCCGTGGGATGAAGGCGAGGAAGTGGTCCGGGGCCGCGATGCCATCGTCGAGAACTGGTTTGAAGAACAGGACCAGCCCGGCTCGTGGGAAGCGCAATACCGGCCGTTGCTGATCGAGGGCGAGCGAGCTGTAGCCACCGGCACTACCAGCTACGTCAGCGGTGAGAGCTATTGGAACCTGTGGGTGCTCCGCTTCGACGAAGATGGCCGTTGCGCCGAGTTCGTAGAGTGGTTCATGGTTCCGCCGCCGGAGGCGACATCGTAGAGGTGCGCACGGGAGCAGTTGCATCCGGCATGGGAGACGAGGAGAATCTAGGCTTCTCGCAAGACAAGAAGAGGAGAACGGTTCCATGGACGAGAGGATCTTCTTCACCCGCGGCGTTCCACCGCCCGAGGCGTTCCCGACCGGCGAGCTCGCCGAGTGCTTCGATGCGGCGATGCGCCACGACCCCGCCGTCGTATTGCAATACGGCCAGCAGCCGGGCTACGCGCCGCTGCGCAGGGAGCTGGCCGGTGAGTACGGCGTCTCGGAAGATGAGATCCTGGTCGGCAACGGGTCATTGCACCTGCAGGATCTCGTCTCGGCCCACCTCGTGCGCCCCGGCATGGCGGTTTTCACCGAGCAGCCGAGCTACGACCGCGCGATCACAACCTTCCGCAGGCGGGGCGCGCGGGCCGTCGGCATCCCGCTGGAAGAGGACGGTATCAGCGTCGAGCGGCTGGAGGCCGCGCTCCGGCGGGAGGTCCCAGCGTTCCTCTACCTGGTGCCGGACTTCCAGAACCCCGCCGGCGCGACGCTCTCGCTCGAGAAGCGGCGCAGCGTTGTCGAGCTGGCGAACACCTACGGCTTCCACGTCATAGAGGACGTACCTTACCGCAAGCTGCGCTACCAGGGCGAGGACCTGCCGCTGCTGCGCGAGATAGACCCTTCGCCCGTCATCACCATGAGCTCGTTCAGCAAGCTACTGAGCCCGGGTATCAGGGTGGGGTTCATGATCTCGGGCTCCGACCTGACCACTGCCCTGACGAAGCTGGGCGAGGACACCTACCTCTCGCCGGTGCTCCCTACCCAGGCAGCAGTAGCGGAGTACCTGCACCGGGGCTTGCTCGCACGGAACGTGGAGCGACTCAAGGACATGTACACGCCGCGCTGGAAGGCGATGGCCGACGCGGTGCGCCGCGAGCTGCCTGGCGCGCAAGCCTTCGTCCCCGACGGCGGCTTCTTCGTGAGCGTCATGCTGCCGGAGGACGCCAACACCGAAGATCTGGTAGGCCGCGCGAAAGCGGGCGGCCTGGTTCTCACCCCGGGGGCGTCGTTCTTCGCCGACCCCGACGATGGCGGTCCCGTACCGGGCGACAGGTTCGTGCGGCTGCCGTTCTGCGCGGTGACGCCCGAGCAGATCGGAGAGGGCGTTAGGCGGCTCGCCAGCCTGCTCTGACGACCGGAGTATGGTGTTCTTCGCCTGAGGCCGGCGCTCGCTGCAGGAGGCGTCGCAGCAGACGCGCACGTTGCGAGAGCAGGGGACGGAAGTTCGCGCCGATCATAGCCAGGGCGAGGAAGACCATACAAACTATGTCGAGACGGCTGGCCGCCGCGAGCGTCTCCTCATTGGTGTACTGGCGCCACAGAAGGCGATAGTGGGTTCCTGCACCTCTCGGGCTCGCTGGTAGGCCCTACTAACCTTCGAGCTTCTTGCGTCCTTCATCGGTGACGGAGAGCCTGCCGTGGCTCGTCGCCAGGTCGCTACCCTGCTTCTCCACGTAGCCGGCTTCTTCCAGCGCGTTGGCGCGCGCCTCGAACGTCTCCCTGTCCTGTTCCTTCCCCACGGTGTTCATGCCCAGCTTTTGGGCGGCCTTGTCCATGTCGGCCACGCCGTCGGGGTCGTTCGCCGCCAGTTCGTGCAGGACCTTCAGTAACTCCATATCCCGCTTGTCGAGCTCCTCATCCGCCATCGTAAGATCTCCCTCTCGTGTCGGTTCCGATCCTCCGCACTTTACCCTCTAGTACGTGCCTGGACCAGAGCCATGCGCTGCTACCGTCTGCGGCCTGCGTTGAGGCACACCCGGCGCCTCACCCCTATGGTAGCCACCTCCACCGCCACGTGCGCGTGCTGTAAGCTGCGCCGCAGAAGTAGACTACCGTACAGGCCGGGTACTTCGGTGCCCTCTTCCCTTCGCGCCGGGTAGGCCGAAAGTCCTATATACGTGTCCCCGGTCCGTGCTTAGGGTGTCTCCTCACGCCCCCTGCGAGGAGCGGAGCCGGTGCGCATGACGAAAGGAAAGACCGTGCAGCGAGAACAGACCGTCCTGGAAATGGTGGAAGAGGTCCTGGAGCGTCAGGCGAAGGCCCTTGCCCATAATACCGGGCAACCCTTCGAGAGCGCTCTGGAGATCGTCGCCAGGACCTATGCCGGGCGGCAATTGAGGGAGTTGCGCGACGGGCCAAACCGCCACGAAAGGGCGCGCGATTGGCAAGCTGACCTTGCCTGGGGCCGCGCGGAGGAGCGGCTGATGAGCCTCATGGCTTCTGGTCCCTCGACGGATATTCGCTACACGTGGGTTCAGGACTATCTCGTACGGCTGGAGGGCAAGGAGGCGCGCGAAGAATACTACGCGGTTCTGGAGTGGCTGCACGCCTAGCCCGGGACGCCCGGTCTCACGGCGCCGGAACCCAGCACGGCCAGCGGCACGAAGACCCAAGACGCGACTATCCGCCGAGGACGTTCTCTGGCGCTCCCATGTCGTGGAGAACCTCAGGTTGACCCGCTCTAGTCTGCGTGACTAGAATTGACTTGCATAAAGGGCGTAGGGTGGCGGGGAGGGCTGGCCTCAGGCGCCCGGTCTACGGCGAAGAGGGAGGAGGGGCGGATGGACGAGTCCGTAGCTCTCGCGTGGGAGCACCCTGATCTAAAGCGAGGCATAGGTCCCTGGCTGCTATTGTTTTTCGTGCTGGGCGACATAGTAGGAGCGGGGATCTACGCGCTCGTGGGCGAGGTCGGGGCGCTCGTCGGCGGCGCCATCTGGACGGCCTTCCTCGCCGCTTTCTTCCTGGCCATCTTTACGGCTTCTTCATACGCCGAGCTCGTCACCAAGTACCCGCGGGCTGGCGGGTCGGCGACATACGTCAACAACGCATTCAGGAACCCCTTCGTGAGCTTCATGGTGGCCTTCGCAGTAATGGCGT
>JBJMIY010000115.1:0-10905 GCA_045806605.1 Rubrobacteraceae bacterium | reverse complement strand
CCTTGGTCGAGCTCCAGTACCCGACCGGAGAGGGCCAGGAGACGGCGGTAGAGTTTACGATCGATCCTGAAAAATTCCATGAGGTCTTTGCTGCCGACCTGAGTGTGGAGCAGACCGCCCTGATGGCCGCTACCCAGCGCCCCCTCTCCGGGTTGCCGTTCTCAGAGCCTACAGGAGTTCCGGCCTGGAAGAACCTGCCATCCTGGGCGGTGGTCTCTACCGGCGACAAAGTGGTGGGTACCGATGCCGTGCGTTCCATGGCCGAGCGCGCCGGGGCTACGATCACCGAGGTCGAGGGCTCCCACGTGATCATGATCTCGCAGCCACAGGCTGTCACAGACGTGATCCTGACCGCGGTTGCAGCAGCCCCCCAGACGGAGAACCTCGGATGACGACCGAACCATAATCCACCCACTCGGCCGCGCCCGCCAGGACGCCTTGAAGTACCGGGGTAGGGATCATACCGCACCAAGGGAGAGCACCTTGGAATGCCGCAGAGCTGGCGGGTTCACCCGCGGGATACGGATGGCGTCGACTGGACCCTCGGCTACTGCAACACCGCTACGGTGCGTAAGATCCGAGCCCCGTGGTGTCTTCGAGGACCTGCCTAGCTTCCTCCGCCAAGGAACCCGGCTCCAGCACGTCCCTGGGACCGGCAGCCAGGAAGTCTGGCGCATCGAAGCCGGGTGCGCGTTGGATCAGCGATGGGATTCCGGCGTCCTTGAGCACGCCTTCCATCAGCGGTGCGACAGATTCGTCAGGGGCCGCGGCCACTTTTATCCAACTCTCGGCCGTGCGTGTATCTTACCCCGGCTATTCACCGAAGCTCGTAGAAATTCCGTGCTCGGACGTTGGCTACTCACGACGCTGACCCTGATGTGGAGGACGGACCGCGAGCAGCGGTCACCTCCTTCTCTCAACCTCCTGGAAGCAGGCGTTCTCGGAATTCAGCGATCCGCTGTAGACTGTTATTGGACCGTAGAGCATCGAAGGTTCCGGAGTAAGAGATAAGGAAGCTAACGTGAATCGCCTCGACGAACACATCGGGCAGATTGCTCGGTGGATCGTCGAGTGTGAGCACCACGTAGTCTTCACGGGCGCAGGCATAAGCACCGACTCCGGAATACCCGACTTCCGCGGCCCCGAAGGAGTGTGGACGCGGCGTGATGCTGGCCTACCAGCACCGCGGTGGCAGATCCCACCGGACCAAATCAAACCCAACCCATCCCACCTTGCTCTCGTCGAGCTCCAGCGGCTCGGCAAGCTCCGATTCCTCATAACGCAGAACACCGATGACCTCCACCGCCGCTCCGGCATCCGCCAGGAGCTGCTGGCCGAACTGCACGGCAACGGGCAACTGATGCGCTGCCTGGGCTGCGACCGCCTTTATACCCGGCAGGAGGCAGGGTGGCACACGAAGCAGTGGGGACCAGGCTACCGCACCCAGAAGCCGGCGCCAGGACAGCCGGCCTGCGCCGCTTGCGGTGGCCGGCTCGTCTCGTCGGTGGTCAACTTCGGAGACCCGCTGCCGCAAAGGGAGTACGAGCTGGCCGAAGTGCACGCCTGTCGCTGCGACCTGATGCTCGTTTTAGGCTCCTCGCTATTGGTCCAACCGGCAGCTTCGCTGGTTGGGTTGGCGCACAAGTCCGGGGCCCGAATAGTCCTGATTAACCGAGGCAAGACGCCCTACGATCGGGCGGCGACGCTGAGGCTGTGGACAGGCATCGGTGAGGTGATTCCTCCAGCGGTGAAGCGGACGAAGCGGGCGCTCGTCGATACACCCAACCGCGTAGAAGCTAGGGATAGTCGAAGATCCAGGCCGTAGGCAATAAACATCCCCCTGCGCTGTACGAACTGCCTACACTCAGAAGGTCCGATACTTGGCCACGCTGGGTGCAGAAGGGGGGAGGGGGTTCACCCCACAACCGGTTCGTCTGCGCCGAGGCGCCTACCGCGTCAACCTCCGCCCGGGGCGAGGGACGTGGGAACCCCGGAGTCTATGGTGGCTGGGTCGAGGAAGGTCGTGGTCTTGTTACGTAAGTGTGCGACTCGCTCAACCCTGTCCTCCTGACTACCCCCACGACAGCCCTGGCAAACGCCGGATTTGACAACCCTCCCGATTGGTATGACAATGTTGTGGGGTGAGTGAGCGAGGTGGGCGCACCAGGCTGAGGGACCGGGCCGCGGAACAGCTCCTGGACATGGTCGTCTCCAGTGGGTTGAGACCTGGGGAGCGGCTTCCGCCCGAGCGCGAGCTCGTGGGGAGATTGGGGGT
This sequence comes from Rubrobacteraceae bacterium, assembly GCA_045806605.1. GTDB lineage: Bacteria > Actinomycetota > Rubrobacteria > Rubrobacterales > Rubrobacteraceae > JALYGY01. The sequence continues at coordinate 8,630 of JBJMIY010000115.1, read as the reverse complement.
CAGCCGGACGGTGGTGCGCGAGGCCCTGAACCTGCTGGAGGCGCGGGGTCTCATAAGCATCGAGCACGGCAGGGGAGCCGTGGTAAGCGGGGGGAGCACGCGGGCCGTGCGGGACACGTTGGGGTTATTACTGCGTGTCAGGCCGAAGGCTCTATGGGAGTTGCTGGAGATACGCGAGATCCTGGAGGTCGAGATCTCCGGTCTCGCCGCCGAGAGGGCCCAGGAGGACGACGTGCGGGAGATGCGCGGCCAGTTGGACAGGATGGGGTCGCTCATCGATGCGCCGGAGGGGTACGTGGACGCGGACGTCGAGTTCCACGCGCTGCTCGCGCGCAGCACGGGTAATGAGGTGCTCCTGACGATGCTTGATCCCATCGTCGAGCTGCTCCGGGCCAGCCGCGAGGTGAGTGCCTCGCGGCCCGGCAGCGCCCGACGCGCTCTGCGGGAGCACGAGGAGATTCTGCATTGCGTCGAGGCCGGAGACGCCGGGGGAGCGCGGGAGAGGATGCGCGTCCACCTGGCGAACACCGCAAGGGACATCGAAGCAGCTATCGGCGAAGAGATGAGGGAGATGGATGGTGTATGAAGGCTAGAGAACTGCTCACGGATCTGGACCTGCCAGCCCGGGACCTGGCGGAGCTGCCCGACTCGCCCAGGCGCTTCCCTGACGGCGCCCAGTACCGCGTCGAGATCCCCAGCGTCGAGGGGCCGCGCGTGCTGGAGGCCGTGCTCGACGAGGCGAAGAAGCGCGGGGTGCAGCTTCACAGGGTGTCGCAGGGGTCCGGAATCTTGCTCCTGACCGATGCCGAGATCCTCGAGATGTGCGCGATGGCGCGGGAGGCTGGCCTCGAGCTCTCGCTCTTCGTCGGTCCGCGCGCCTCGTGGGAGACCGGAGCTGCCGTCGTGTCCGGCGCGGGGAAGGTGCTCGGGGCGCAGCACCGGGGCCAGGACCAGCTCGCCTACGCCCTCGAAGACGTGCTGCGCGGTGTTTCTCTCGGGTTGCGCGGCGTGCTCGTCGCCGACGCGGGGCTGTTGTGGGTGCTCAGGGACCTCAAGTCCAAAGGCGAGTTGCCGGAGGACCTGGTCGTCAAGGTCTCGGTGCAGCTCTCGGCGGCCAACGCCGCCGCCCTCAAAGCCATGGAAGACCTCGGGGCCGACACGTACAACGTGCCCACGGATCTGAGCCTCGCCCAGCTCGCCGCGATGCGGGCCGTCGCCGACCTCCCGCTAGACGTCTACGTCGAGGTCCCAGACGACTTCGGCGGCTTCGTCAGGCACTACGAGGTGCCCGACCTCGTGCGGGTGGCCTCCCCCGTGTTCGTGAAGGCGGGCTTGAAGAACGCGCCCAACATCTACCCATCAGGTGGACATCTGGAGGCGACCGCGGTGGCGCTCGGCAGAGAGAGGGTGCGGCGGGCGGAGATCGCTCTCTCGATGCTCGAGCGCTACTACCCTGAAGCCAAGACGACCGAGCGGGGCGCGAGCTTCCCCGGTATCCCGGCGGCAAAGAGCGAGGTAAACGCATGAAGATCACGGACGTAGAGACCTTCGTCGTCGGCACCGACTGGCGCAACCTGACCATCGTGAGGCTCCACACCGACGAGGGCCTCACGGGCCTCGGCGAGGCGCGGATGGTCAACCACACTGACGCGCTGGTCGGGTATCTGGCCGAGGCCGGACCGCGGCACGTCGTCGGCCACGACCCGTTCCGTATAGAGGAGCTGGTCAAGAAGCTGGGCCGCGACGACTTCTCGCGCGCGGGGGAAGTGCTGAGCTCGGGCATGGCCATCTTCGAGACGGCCTGCTGGGACATAGTCGGCAAGGCCCTGGACCAACCGGTATACAACCTCCTCGGCGGGCCGGTGCGCGAGAAGGTCAAAGCCTACGCCAACGGCTGGTACCGCGTCGAGCGCACCCCGGAGGAGTTCCACGCCGCCGCCCGGAAGGTAGTAGAACGAGGATACAGAGCCCTGAAGCTGGACCCCTTCGGGCCCGGGCACTACGAGCTCGAGCGGGACGAGAAGCTCAGGGCGGTCGCGCTTGTCGAGGCGGTGCGGGACGCCATAGGCCCGGAGCCGGAGATCATGCTCGAGATGCACGGCCGCTTCTCGCCTGCTACCGCCGTCGAGATGGCGAAGATGATGGAGCCTTTCGGCCTCGGGTGGGTCGAGGAGCCGGTGCCGCCGGTGAACCTGAAGGCGCTGAAAAAAGCGGCCGAGGGTATGCCCGGGGGCATCCCGGTCGCGACGGGCGAGCGGATCCACCAGCGGCTCGAGTACCGCGAGGTCTTCGAGTTGCAGGCCGCAGACGTCATACAGCCGGACATAAGCCACATCGGCGGCCTGCTCGAGACGAAGAAGCTCGCCGCGTGGGCCGACGCCTACTACGTGACGCTCGCGCCTCACAACGTGGGGGGCCAGATCAACACCGCCGCCGCCCTCCACCTGGCCGCCTGCACGACTAACTTCAAGATCCAGGAGTACTTCAACGACTTCGCCGATACCTGGGTCCGCGATACCGCGCCGGGTCTGCCCGAAGTCGTGGACGGCTACTTCGCCCTCCCACAGGGACCCGGCCTCGGCGTCGAGCTCGACGAAGAGGTCATCGCGGCTCACCCGAAGAAGAACGTCCACTTCAACCTGTTCGCCGAGGGCTGGGAGAAGCGCGAGACTACCCGGAAGTCGGACCGATGATAGATCTCTCGGGCAAGAGGGCGCTCGTCACGGGCGCGGGGATGGGCATCGGGCAGGGCATCGCCATGGAGCTGGCCCGCCAGGGCGCCGACGTCGCCATCCACTATGCCCACAGCGAGAAGGACGCCAACGAGACCGCCTCGGAGATCGAGCGCCTCGGCGTGGGGCACGCGCTGGTGCAGGGCGACCTGAGCAGGGTCGTCGAGTGCGAGCGGGTAGTGGATGAGGCGGCGAACTCTTTAGGCGGTCTCGACGTCCTGGTGAACAACGCAGGCGTCACCCGCGCGCTCGATTTCCTGGACACCGACGAAGCTACCTACGACGAGATGTTCGACCTGAACATGAAGGGCTACTTCTTCTGCGCCCGCAGAGCCGTGCCTCTTATGCTCGAGGCCGGCGGGGGTTCGATCATTAACATCACCTCCATTCACGGCTACGCCGGGTTCCCTCGCCACGCCGCCTACGCGGCCACGAAGGGTGCTATCAACGCCTTCACCCGCGAGCTGGCCGTCGAGCTCGCAGATCGCGGGGTGCGTGTCAACGCCATCGGACCAGGCCTGATCGAAGTCCCCCGCTACTTCGATACCCCCGACTATTCCACCGAGTTCGGTAACACCCTGGTCCCCTCGGGCAGGATAGGTTACCCGAAGGACGTCGCCCCGACCGCAGCTTTCCTCGCCTCCGACGCCTCCGACTTCGTTACCGGACAGGTGATCTACGTCGACGGCGGTACCACAGCCCGGATGGGCCTGTGGTGGGAGCAGGTCGAGAGGCCACAGTAGCATGGGCGCTAGCTTGACATGAACAGAAATTGGTATGACAATGCTTCACGGGAAGGCGTTCGAGGACAGTTGAGGAGACAGGGGTAAACGGATGAAGGAAAACGGCACGGGTAGCTACAGGCTGGGACGGCGCCAGTTCCTGGCGGCGAGCGCGCTGGCTTCGGCGGGGCTGCTATTGAGCGGGTGCAGGCCGGAGGCGCAGCAGGCGAGCCAGGGTGGCGGCGGGTCCGGTGGCTCTGGCGGCAACTTCCCTGACACGCCTGAGTGGAACTTCGTGTTCGTCAACCACGTGACGACGAACCCGTTCTTCGTGCCGACGCAGTACGGCATCGAGGACGCGCAGGCGCTCCTGGGGACGACGTCGCAGTGGACGGGATCTGAGACCTCTGTGGTCAGGGAGATGGTTGATGCGATGAACTCGGCCATCTCGGGTGGGGCCAACGGCATCGCGGTCTCGGTGGTGGATCCCAAGGCTTTCAACGACCCGATCCAGAAGGCTCTCGACCAGGGCATCCCGGTCATCGCCTACAACGCCAACGGCGAGGGGCCGGGAACGAACCCTGCGCTGGCGTACGTCGGGCAGGACCTCTACCAGTCCGGGGTGGAGATGGGCAACAGGATAGTCGACCTCGTCGGGGAGGGGCTAGTGGCGCTCTTCATCGCGACGCCGGGCCAGCTCAACATCCAGCCTCGCATAGACGGCGCCAGGCAGGCCATAGAGGACTCCGGGGCGAACATCGAGGTCCAGCAGGTCACGACAGGAGCCGAGCTGCCGGAGGAGAGGTCGAGGATCGAGGCCTGGTACAACGGCCACAAGGACGTGGCGGGGATGTTCGCCGTTGACGCGGGGAGCACCCAGGGTGTTGCTCAGGTGATGGAGCAGTTCGGGTTGCACGAACAGGGGGTGAGGGCCGGCGGGTACGACCTGTTGCCCGAGATCCTCAAGCTCATGAGCGAGAACCACATAGACTTCACGATAGACCAGCAGCCCTACTTGCAGGGCTTCTTCCCCGTGATGCAGCTCTACCTGTACAATCTCTCCGGGGGGGTTACCGGGCCTGCCGAGACGAACACGGGCTTGATCTTCATCACCCCGGATACGGTGGACCGCTACCTCCAGACGGAGTCGCGCTTCGAGGGAGACTCGGAGCAGCAGAAGATAGTGAAGGCGCCCGCGTAGAGCGGGAGAGAACTTGAGCGAGACCACCACCGCGCAGGAGACGCCGGGGGCCGGGACGCAGGAACGCGGGCTCGTCGGCCGGCTGCTGGTCGGCCTCGTGCGTGTGCGGGAGGCGAGCGTCTTCCTCGTCCTGGTGGGGCTGGTGATCTACTTCCAGGCGGTGAACCCCGCGTTCCTCTCGGAGCAGAACATCCTCTCGCTCGCCCAGTTCGCCGTGCCCTACGTGGTCATCGCGGCGGCGCTGTGCATGCTGCTAATCTGCGGCGAGATAGACCTCTCTGTCGGCCAGTCGTTCGCGTTCGCGCCCATCATCATGTACCTCGCCTACGAGCAGCTCTATCTGTATCTGCCGCTCGCGGTCATTGTGGGGCTGCTCGCCGTCGCCCTGGTCGGGCTCGTCAACGGCCTGATCACGGTCTATCTCGGCGTGTCGTCCCTGATCACGACGCTCGGTATGTTCTTCCTGCTCGCGGGGCTGAACGTCACGCTAACGGGTGGGTTCCCCGCGACGCCGCCGGAGACTAACTATGTCACCCAGGCCCTTGGAGAGTACGCCTGGTCGGGGACCATCTGGGCCATAATCTTCGTGACAGTCCTCCAGGTCGTTCTGTCGCGCACCCGGTGGGGCCTCCACACCTACGCGACGGGCGGCAACCCGCTCGGGGCGAGGGAGGCGGGCGTGAGCATCGCGCGCATCAAGATCGGCAACTTCATGCTCTGCGGCGTGCTCGGGGGGTTCGTCGGGATCATCGAGGCCTTCCGCATAAGCTCTATAGACCCTCTCGCAGGCGGTCCCGACATAGTGCTCCTGTGCATCGCCGCGGCGGTCATAGGGGGGACGGCGCTGCTGGGCGGGGTCGGGACCGCGACCGGCGCGTTCCTCGGGGCGCTCGTGCTCACCGTCCTCCGCAACGGCTTCACCTTGCAGGGGATCAGCGCCTACACCTTCAACATCATCCTCGGCGTCGCCATCCTCGTCGCCATGATCCTCAACGTCTACGTCGCCAGGCTGCGCGGCGCAGGGGGTGATGAATGATGCAGAATGGTAACGGCTCCGACTTCCTGCGCGTAGAGGGTGTGGTCAAGAACTTCGGCGCGATCTCGGTCCTCAAGGGCGTGGATATGCACGTCAAGAGGGGGGAGGTGCTCGGCCTCATCGGCGACAACGGGGCCGGAAAGTCCACTCTGCTCAAGACCATCACCGGCTTCCACCGCCCGGACGGGGGCAGGATCCTGATCGAAGGCGAGGAGGTCAACCTCCGCTCCGTCTCCCAGGCGCGCGCTCTGGGCATACAGACCGTCTACCAGGACCTCGCGCTCGTCAACGAATTGTCCGTCTTCCACAACATGTTCCTGAACTCCGAGGTGACCGTGGGGCCGTTCCTCAACAACGGCAAGATGAAGGAGCGCACGCAACGCTACCTCGACGACATGGGAGTCAGGATCCCCTCCATAGACACAGAGGTCGCCCGCCTCTCGGGCGGCCAGCGCCAGGCGATAGCCGTGGCGCGCGCCGTCTACTCGGACGCGAAGATGCTCCTCCTCGACGAGCCGCTAGCGGCGATGGGAGCCAAGGAGGGCGCGCTGATACTCGACCTCATTCAGCGCCTCAAGGACGAGCGGGGCATACCCATGATCCTCATCGTCCACAACTACGCCCAGGTCTTCGACGTCTGCGACAGGGTGAACCTGCTCAGGAACGGGCGCATAGAGTACGACAAGCCCGTCGCCGAGACCTCGGTAGAGGAGCTAACCGAGCTGGTCGTCTCCGAATACCGCAAGGCCCGCGAGACCGGGAACGGCCAGAGCAGGTAGCGCCGGAGCGGTACTCCAGGCATCCTCTTACAGCCTGGCCAGGTGCGCCCTGACACCGGCCCCGAGCTCGTGACCGAACTCAGGATATGGGCCGAGCTGCGCTACGGCGCGCCGGGTCAGTTCCCAGAGGTCGGTGGTTCCACTCTGTAGCCCCTCGCTCACCACGCCGTGGAGCTGTTGCGTGAACTGTAGGGAGCGGTCGAGGAAGTCGAGTGCTTCGTCCCCTTGCATCGGCGGGTAGTGGGCTGTGAGGAGGTGTTCGGGGCGGAGGGTCTGGAGCTTGCGGATCGTAGCCTGGTAAGCGGCGGCGTCGAAGTAGCGCGGGGGGATCAGACGGTTCCCCTCGCGGTCGTAGATGCCGGTCTCGAGCGCCGCGTCTATGATGATCGCCGCCCCGTTCTTCGGGTCCCAGATGCCGAGGTGGCCCGGCGTGTGGCCAGGGAGGTGCAGTATCTCGATGCGCCTTTCGGGCTCCAGCCTCATAGTCTCCCCGCCGCGAAGCCCGGCGTCCACAGGGGTGTCGCCACCCAGCTCCCTGCGGATCCACTCTAGAGAGTCCTCGTCCGGGCCGAAGCCGTAGGGCTCGGACCAGCGGTAGATCTCCGCGATCATCACCTTGTTGTTCTCGACGTAGGCTCTGTCTGGCTCGCCGCACGTGAACCACAGAGCGGGGTGCATCTCCTTGAGGGCGCGGTTGCCGCCGCAGTGGTCCACGTCGGCGTGGCTGATGATGACCTCGTCGATGTCCTCCAGGGAGAGCCCGACCCCCTCCAGGTAGGGGATGATGACCTCCTCAGGCGTCCCGGCAAGGCCGGTATCGACGAGAACCGTGTGGTCCTCCCCGGTTAGGAGGTACTGGCACATGAAGCGTACCCCCAGGTCCGACTCAATCCGATGGATGCCCGGCAGTATCTCCACTCTCACCCCTCTCCTCGGATTGCGCGGCTCACCCTAACCGCGCCCGCTTTTCCGCGCAAGCACGCGGCAGCCGTGTTAGCTTGTACCCTGGATCGGGGAAGGAGGTTCGAGAACAGACATGTACCTATCCAGACACCTCACGGCACGCGGCGCTCGCTGGGCACTGGACGGGCGCTACCTGCCCACGGCGTTTACCCTGGATCTCCTGGCGGAGTCGCCCGCCGGTGACATCCCTGCTTTTCTCGGAAGCTTGCCCCGCGGCGAGGCGGCGGAAGATCCTCTCCTACCGCCCGTCGAGCCCGCGCAGGAGGTGTGGGCGAGCGGGGTGACGTACGAGAGGAGCCGGGAAGCTCGAATGTTCGAATCGAAGGAAGCCGACATCTACGACAAGGTCTACGATGCCGTGCGGCCCGAGCTCTTCTTCAAGGCCATCGGCTGGCGGGTCGCGGGGCACGAAGGGGCCGTGCGCGTCCGCGAGGACAGCCACTGGAACGTGCCGGAGCCCGAGCTGGTGCTGGTACTCAACGACCGGATGGAGATCTTGGGCTACACTGCCGGCAACGACGTCTCGTCGCGGGATATAGAGGGTGAGAACTCTCTGTATCTGCCGCAGGCCAAGATCTACGACGGCAGCTGCTCTCTTGGGCCCGGTATAGTTCTGGGCGGGCCGGACTCGATGCGGGACCTCCTCATCCGGATGCGCATCTTGCGCGACGGCGAAGCCGTCTACGAGGACGAGGTGAGCACCTCCCGGATGAAGCGGCCCTTCGAGGAGCTCGCCGAATACCTCGGTAGGGAACTCTCCTTCCCGACCGGAGCCTTCCTGATGACAGGTACCAGCCTCGTACCCGAGGAAGACTTCACGCTTACGCTGGGGGATCGCGTCGAGATCTCGGTCGGAGACCTCGTGCTCGAGAACGAGGTGACCGTCTAGAACCCCGGCCCGTGAGGCTTGGCGCCGGAGCGGGTAAGAACATAGGGACATAGGGAGCGAACCGCGAGCGTCATCGAGGAGGCAGACCATGATCGAGTCCCAGATAGAGTCGAAGAACTTCATCGGCGGCGAGTGGGTGCCCGCCGACTCCGGCGAGGTCTACGAGATAACGCACCCCGCGAACCCCTCCGAAATCCTCGGCACCACCCCGAAGTCCGGCAAGGCGGAGGCCGAGCGGGCCATCGAGGCGGCGGCCCAGGCGGCCTCAGGCTGGAAGGCCTTGCTCCCAGCCGAGCGCGGGGCGATCC